>JAYZBF010000031.1:0-11749 GCA_036338835.1 Planctomycetota bacterium | reverse complement strand
TGAGGATCTCTACCTTGGTTTTAAAATCGCTTTGACGCCCCAAGATGGCGCGTTGCCGGAAACGGCGATGATGTTACAAGCGACTGTTCCTACCGGTGATGATTCGGTTACTGCAGGCGAAACTCTGCCTGCGTTCACTTACATGTATTCATGGGTACTCAACGAAAAATGGTCGCTCGCCGGACAGACTCAGGTTGGCCGCGCAATTGATGGCACAACCAATCGCCCCTATGCCGAATTCTCGCAAGCCGTAGGCCTTGTTCGTACTTTCGACGACCAACTCGGAGGCTATTTTGAGTGGTTCTGTGTGATTCCAGATGGAGCGGACGACGCTCCGCGGGAACACTACATGGATGGTGGATTTGCTTACCTAGTGAACAAGAACCTACAGTTGGACGTGCGAGTGGGATTCGGAGTTAGCGATTCTGCTGACGACTACTTTGCAGGTGTTGGGCTTATCTATCGCTATTAATAGATAAACAATTAATACACCGGTATGCGGCAGCGGCCGTGCAAAGTCGTATGGATCTCGTCCATAATATTGTTGAATTCTTTGCAAAACGAGACCAGCTGTTATTGCGGCGTAAAAAAGTTTTGATTGATCAAAATAAGGCGTTGACACTTTTAAGGACAACGAACTATAGTAAGTGAAAGCTTGATTTTTTGATTAATCAAAAAATTGACGTTCGTTTTTCTTGTTCTCTAGTTTCAAGGTGTTTTACGATGTTCAGACGAGATTTATTCGTTGTGCTTTTGCTGCTAATGACGGCTACTGTCGCCCTCTCTCAAGAGAGCAAATCCAAGAAATTCATCGCAACCTGCAGTACAACGCAAGTTGCTGACTTTACCCGAGAGATCGTGGGGGATCGTTGGGAAGTTCGCTGTGTTTTGACTCCCGGCCAAGACCCGCATACTTATGAAACCAAGCCTGGCGATACAAAGATGGTCGCCGATGCGGATCTCGTAATACGCAACGGTTGGCATTTAGAGGGTCATGAGTGGATGATGAATTTGGCCAAAGATGCTAACAAGCCCGTGGTTACCTGTGTGGTTGGGGTGAAAGCGTTGATACTGGAAGAAGGGGGCCTAGAAGTGAAAGACCCCCACGCGTGGTTATCACCTATTAACGCCGCGATTTATGTCCGCAATATTGTTAAAGGTGTTTCGCAAATCGACCCTGAACATCGCGTTGAGTATGAAGCCCGCGGCGAACTGTATGTTGCTCAACTACGTACGCTTCATCTGTGGGTGCAACGAGAACTGAATAAGATCCCTCGCTCACAGAGGATATTGATCAGCCATCACGACGCGTTCAACTACTTTTGTGAGTTGTATGGATTTACTGGTGCATCGCCAGGTGGTTGGAGTACGGGCGATGAAATAGGTGCTGGTATTACTGCCGAGCGGCGACAAAAGGTAGTCGATTCCATTCGTTCCTACAACGTCAAGGCGATTTTTGTAGAAACCACAATAAACCCCAATTTAATACGGCAAATAGCAGCGGATGCTGGAGTAAAGGTTGCTGGTTCGTTATATGCGGACTCCATGGGCCGACCCGGTTCCGCTGCGGAATCCTATCTTGGGATGGTGCGAGAAAATGTCATCCTAATTGTAAATGGTCTAAAATAGTCGCATGATTGCCATTATTGACACGTTCCCCAGACGTCCTCTATTAGTGCTGGTTATGTGGATAGCAATTTGGGGAAGCTTAACATCGTTTCAGAATTTCAGGGCCTCGTTACCCAAACCAGAGGCTATTGAGAATCAGCGCGAAGATGCTCAAGCCGAGTATGCAATTGCCATTACACTGACGTTTGACGCCCAAGGAGATGCATTCAGTCCAATAGCAATGCGCGTTTCACTCGACGGCGTATCGGAACCGATATTTGAGTCCGACACAACAGTTCAAGCGGGCATTCCAGTTCTGATTTCGCCCGTGGCGGGAATAAAGGTCGGAGTCAACGAACTGCTGATCGAGGTTGGAAGTGGGACAGATTCTACAGAAGCAACGCAGCAACAGGTTGCTCATGCGATAAGAGTCCAGGTGATGGCTAATGCAGAGGTCATCGTAGAACGCACGTTATGGTCGGAACCGGGCAATACGATTAGCGGTTTGGTTGTTATCGATGTACCAGAGAATAGTGCTGCCAACACAGCGCTGGCGGAAGATGAAGGACACCAACACTAGGATGAGCATTTCTAAAGATACAAAACGCCCATCGGGAAACTCACAAATCCCTGCTATCGAAGTGCGTAACTTGACGGTCAGTTATGGCCCCGTCCCCGCTTTACTAGACGTATCGTTGTCGATTGACCCCGGACAATTGGTTGGTGTGATCGGCCCAAACGGTTCTGGTAAATCAACGTTGCTGAAGTCATTGTTGGGATTTGTTAAACCGGACTTCGGCGATATCGAACTGTTCGGAGAAGATGCCGATAAGGCCAAGGGTCGTGTTGCCTACGTTCCTCAGCGGGGAAGTGTCGACTGGGATTTCCCTGTCACTGTTGGTGAAGTTGCGTTGATGGGGCGTTATGGCAAACAACCGTGGTGGCGCGACATGTCAGCGGAGGACCGTGAAATTGCCGATTATGCGCTTGAACAAGTTCGTATGTCGGAATTTCGTAATCGCCAAATTGGCCAACTCTCCGGCGGTCAACAGCAACGTGTCTTTATGGCTCGGGCGATTGCTCAGGGGAGTGAGATTTTATTGCTGGATGAACCGTTTGCGGGAGTCGACGCTGCCACGGAGCGGGCAATACTTGACGTGTTGGAGACGACACGTGAGGCAGGAAGGACCTTGGTGGTCGTGCATCATGATCTAACGACCGCCGACGATTATTTTGATTCGTTGATCCTGCTTAAGCAACGCCTCTACGCTCACGGTACCCCCGAACAGGTCCTGCACCCTGAACTGCTCAGCGAGGTCTACGAGGGTAAACTGCGAGTGTTCGCTCATCTGCCAACCGCGGCGCAGCATGAAGATGGTCAGCGGGGTAGAGCCAATGAATAGTGCTTATCAGTGGCTGGTCGAAGTCCATCTAGCAAACCCGTATTTGATCAAAGCATTACTTACTGGATTACTGGTAACAACCGTTTGCAGTGTGATTGGTTGTTACATCGTCCTGAGGCGAACATCGTTCCTAGCTGACGCTCTATCGCATTCGATGCTAGCAGGGGTGGTGGGTGGATATCTTGTTATGAAGATCCTTTTCGATGAAGAAGCACATGCCTTGGGCATGCTTGTGGGTTCGATCGCCTCCGGTATTTTCACCGTTGCAATTATTGGATACGTTTCACGGAAGTCTCGTGTCAAGGACGATGCAGTGATTGGCGTTATGTACACCGGAATCTTCGCTTTGGGAGGCGTGCTCGCGTCGCGTTTCAGCGAGTATGTGCACGTCGATGTTTATCATTTCGTGATTGGTTCGATTTTAGGTGTGAGTGATAGCGATCTGAAAATGATGGCGGTTGTCGCGATTGTCGTGTTGACGTTTGTGATTCTGGCGTTTCGACAATTACAGTTAATTTCATTTGATCGCGTCATGGCCGCGTCGATCGGGGTCAATGTAGTGTTGATTGATTACATGCTTACCACTTGTACAGCGATGGTTGTTGTAACTGGTGTACAGGTGGTCGGTATTATCCAAGTGGTGGGATTGTTGATCGCACCTGGAGCAACCGCGTATTTGCTATGTGACCGACTCAAAAACATGATATGGGTGGCGATCTTGTTTGGCTGGAGCGGCTTTTTGATAGGGTATTATCTCTCGGAACAACTCAAAGTTTCTCCGGGCGGGATGATTGTCGTCGTTTCCACAGGACAATTTCTTTTGGTATTTCTAGTTGCCCCTCGTTATGGACTGCTTGCCGGTTTACAACGTCGTTTACGGGCGATTCCGCAGCAACTCATCGAAGATATTTTGGGAGTGATATTGCGTTCGGAAAACGAGCAATCGACCGCTGTGGCTATTGCTCAACGGATCGAGTACAAGAGCGACCGCATTCGTAAGGCGGTTACTAGCCTGACTCGACAAGAGATGTTACAAGTCGATGGCGATATCATTTCGCTGACCGACCAAGGGCGACAACACGCGAGACGTTTGTTGCGGGCACATCGCTTATGGGAAAGTTATTTACAACATCTGGGTGTAGCTGAAGAGGAATTGCATGAGCGAGCGCATGTGTTGGAGCATGTCCACGATGAAGATGCGGTGGACTATTTAGATGATAAGCTGGGGCATCCGTTGCTTGATCCACACGGTGCCGAGATTCCGGAGGATTTTGTGCATCTTGTACCGGGGGAGGAAGTGCGCGTTGCTATTTTGCGGGAAGGACACCGAGGGGAAATCGTTCGAGTATTGAGCGCAAATATTGGCGGGCTAGAGGTCGGGATGCAGTTGGTTGTGGGTCCGCGGGAAGATGATTCTCAAATGTGGGTTGTAACTGTGATGGATGAAAAATCCATGCAAGGCGTAGTGCGTTTGAATCATGCTCAGGCGGATGCAATAATTGTAAAACTGCAAACTAGCGACTAACACGAGTGTGCTAGGAGTCCGTCTCGTTGAATTCGGACGGTTCGGAATTTTCTAGCATTTCAAACGCAATATCAGCTTGGCTTGTTGGCACACGTAGTTTAAATCCGACACTGAACGACAGCCCTGCAAAAGCCCCCCCGCCATCGTCGCCTTCGACGATCACCAGAATATCACTCGCACGAAGATACTGGGCAGCAATATTTGCTTGGTTTACGGTCGCGAACGTTGCGACGATGGTAGTCTCAGTCATTAAATGACTCCTTGATTAAAACAACTGGTCCAACGTTCCTGACCCTAACTCTTTAATTAGTCAATAAGGCTACGTAGCGTTTGTAAATTATACTGGTCCCATGTTAATTCAGCTGCGCAATCCGGACGGTCCCCTTTGGCCGTTTCAAGGTACATCGGGGTATTTGCAAAGCGGGGGTCGTTTAGCAGCAGGCGAAATGGCTCAAGTCCCATTTCGCCGTCGCCAATGTGTTCGTGACGATCTTTGCGACTCCCTAATTCTCTTTTGCTATCGTTCAAATGAAAAGCGAGAAGTCGTTCTAAGCCGATAAGTTGGTCGAATTGTTCCCATGTCTGGGCATAAATAGATTCGTCCCGCAGATCATATCCTGCGGCGAACATATGACATGTATCGACACAGATTCCTACTCGTTCAGAGGATTGGCACTGTTGCAACATTTCGGCGAGTTGTTCAAGTTGCCAACCGAGATTCGAGCCTTGGCCAGCAGTCGTCTCGAGCAGACACTTGGTCGTCATCTCGGGGAGTCGCGAGTGAACCTCGTCGAGTGCGACCGCGATTTTTTGAATGCCCTCTGCTGAAGTACTTGTTGTATAGGACCCTGGGTGGACGACAACATAGGGAACACCTAAAAGTTCAGCGCGTTGTAGTTCGATCACGAAGGCATCGACGGATTTGTTCCAAAGTTCATCTTTAGGTGACGCCATGTTAATCAAGTAAGAGGCGTGCGAGAGAGTGTGCTTGATCCCGTGTGTGGAAAGTTGTGTCTGAAATCGGTCAACATCCTCGTCGGTGATATCCTTCGCACGCCATTGATTGTTGTTTTTAGTAAACAACTGCACGCACTGGCAACCGGCTTCAGCACCGCTATCAATCGATTTGTAGTAACCACCTGCGATGGACATATGGGCACCGAGTATTGGCATAGTAAAGTATTCGCTCCGCTCATGAAAAACATTTTAGACGCATTAGCTTTGTGGGTGAGATTGCTCTTGGTAAAGATCGTAATCGTCGCAGTGTCGGGTGAGGACTTCGTGAGGTTCCAAGTTAAATAGAACGTCTCCGCCAGTGTCCCAGTTGTCACCATTGTAGAAGAAAATGGCAGTTGCAATGCGGGCGTTGCCCACCGCCTCCACGTCTTCCATGGGACCTCCGGGCACGGCATCGAAATGAATCACTGTCGAGAGTAAAGCATGTAAGTTTGCTGATTGTTTTTCGATTACCCACATGGTGACTTTATCAAACTGGCAACTTTTCCACGTCAGTCCTTTGGGTTTGCCAGATTGAGAAACAATGGAGAAAAAACGCTCTTGTAGAGTCGATTGATTATCCAAGAAAGCAGTTTGTTGAGCAGCGGATTGTTCGGCGGTCCGCGGGTTTTTGGGAACGCTGCTTTCGCCAGAGGATTGAACGTTGCGCGGTGAGGAGTGCATGCGGCGGAGAGTCATTACCAAAGCGACTAACAGGAAGAGCAAAAATATCGCAATCCCACAAACCGTTGATAAAATAACTAATCCGTCAGACATACAGCCCCAATCTTACTTTGCGCTACTTTTAAGGTGATACGCTTTCGAAGCCATGGGATTCTTGCAGATAGGACATGAATGCATTGGAGATTGTTCCTATAGTTCCAGGAGCTTGTTGCGTACCTCGGTACATTGTATCCGTGGCACCTGCATTCATAAATTGGCTAAATGCGCCCGGCCCCAGAGTACCAGATCGCACATATTGTATAAGCGTGCCAAACCCTTCAATGGAGTTTTCTGGGGCAGGAGCATTCGGATCTGTCACGGGTGTCTCAGAAACTTCGATTTTACGAACAAGGTACACATATCGATTGGTAGAGTCCGAAATGATAACCGGTGAGCCGCCGACGGTTAGTTTGGTGAAAATGCGAATGGCAGCGGACGCTGCATTTCCAACAGGGTCGTAAATGTCCGGAATCTGTCGCTCGACATGCTTTTCCTGCTCTTCCGTAATGGTGATATTGTCCAAAATTTGCTGAGCAGTTAATTCCTTGTAAATGAAATTGGCCTCGGGCACCATTTGCATTCCACCGCCAAAACCACCTGTAGTTTGGGCCCGCAGGACCGAGGTTGGTGTTGTGGTGAAAGCATCAGAGCCCGCCTCTTTTGAAAGTGTAGAAAGCGATATCGCGTTATCGCCGTTCTTCGTATAGTGGTTAACCAAAACCTCGGCCTCGGCAATCGCATTCTGCTTGGCCTTGGCCAGTTGCCACCCTGCGATCAAGTTACTTTTAACTTCCGGATTATCTAACGTGATTTCATCAAATGAAGTTGAAAGTGTTTCGTTAATCTGCCAATAGACGTACGTATACGTCGGACCAAATTCGCCAGATTCCTTTTCTTGCACTTCAAAAAATCGGCTCGTCGTAAACAGTGTTTGCGTCGGAGGTGGCGTTCCTGGTTGGTTGTGAACGTTGTACGCGGTACGAACTAGCTTGTGCCAACTAACGGAATGTTCATCGAATCCGCCGTAGGGATTTTCGGCTATAGGTTGCTCGTATCCGAACGAGTTGGAACTTGGATTGCGTTGCGAGATCATCAGGCCATGAATGGCAGAGATTAGCGGAGACGTATGGAGCTCAATAAACACTGGAGGTGCAACGTCTTCAATAATTTCGGCATCATCATCAGTTGGAACATCAGCATCGTTCTCGCCCTCAACTGTGTCAGTTTCTGCGTCGTCACAATCATCAGAGCTCGTCGTGGGCGTAGACTCCGTTTTTTCAGTTGCGGCCGCCTCCATGTATTCTTTGCTTAGTTTTTTGTTGACTTCAAATGCGATGGCAGTCATGTGTTTGTCAGCGGCCTCAACGAAACCGTTGTTGACGGTAGATTGAGATTTGTTAATAGCGTCATAGACTGTTTCGAAGTTGGTTTTAGCCGTTCCACCATATTTTGAATCAGCATAAGCAGCAACCCTTAACTTAATAGCTTGTAATTCAATGTCAATTAACGCGTGCACGCGAGTCGGCACGTTTGTCCGAATGTAATCCTCACGTACTTTATCATGGGCTTCTTCGAAAGGTTGCGCGATAAATGGAGCAGGACTATCGGGATCTACCAAACTCGCTGGATCTACATTGGGTTCAAGCGGAATTGGCGTGTCCAATCCGGAGAGATCTTCGGGAGTTTCCGTTTCACCTTCAGGAGCATCAGCTCCGGAAGGGTCATCTTCGGAATCGCCATCTTCGGCAGGGTTGTCCGCATCCTGAGTCAGGCAACCGTCGTCGGATTCTGGCTTAGCAGCCGGTTTCTCTGGGTCAGCGGAGGTTTCTATTGAAGACTCGTCCGCGGTTTCATCGTTTGATTCCCCTTCGTCATCAGCATCTTCGTTGACGCCTTCGGTTTCAGCGCCCTCGTCGGGTTCACCTTCAGCCTGTGTGTTGATGTCGTCGAGTGTTTTTTCCGGTGCGGGATAGGTTTCGATGTTCTTTAAGTAGTACTCATGCAAGACATCCTCGTTAACCGAGATATAGTTTTCAATCTGCTTGGTAGCCAAGGCTTCGAAGGCGTCATGATTAATAGCTAGGAATTGATATTGATATTTGGTAGGAGTGCGTGCTCCGCCGTTACGATAGATTGCGTCGTCGATGCGGCTGCCGAATGTTGGCGTAAGCCCCGAATCATCGGTGAGATGTTCGCGTCCTGCAGCGAGCATTTCTTCAAGTTCTTCTGGGGTTGGCTCGTCAGTGACCTTTGAGGCGTCAACGGCAACGGTGAGTATTTCAAATTGGTGTTGATCCGTGAGAAGTTTGTAGCTTGCCCAGCGGTCAGAGATGGAAGGAGCTTGGGGTACGCCGAGTCCGCCCATTTGTGCCAGTCGCCTAGCGGAAATGATCTTTGCGAGCAATTCCAGAGTGCGCCGTTTTGATGCGGAATCGCCTATGGTGGATTTCTGAGCTTCTTTTATTTGTTCAGGGGTGTTATTTCCTGCGATATTTTGCAGGTAGGCATCTGCTTGTTCGGTGGACACGCCCATGTTGTATTGATTGGCAATACTCGAAAGAAAGCTTAGGTGTACCGGATGCATAGGTTGAAACCCGACAGAAAAGGGATCGAGTGCAGTGAAATCGATACTTTGGTCATTTTGGAATGCATTTTGAGTTAGCGTTGCAATAAATTGTTGTAGCTCCTGCGAACGATTTTGCAGGTTGATCACCTCTGTGTTCGTAATTGAATAATCGCCATTGGCGGTAGTCCATTTGGCCAAGGTGCTACCATCACCACGGAATTCGCCTTGATTGGGACCGCCTTGGACAGCCGCAAAATACGCGGGGCCTATCACAAATGCCAGCACCGCAATCACTGTGAGAGACGAATATGCGATTGTTTTGTGTTTGGTTACAATTGCAAACATCGAAGGACCTTGAAAAGTTCCAGCCTTCTTTTGCGCGTCAATACGGTCTTGGTGTTGCCGGTCTTGATCTTTTTTTATTTTTTCTAGCTGATCGCCTTTATTTCGGCCGTGAACTCGATTTGGACGCTTGGATTTTGCCATGGTGTGTCATTTCTAAGACGGAAAGTTTTGGATTTTGACTTGACGGATTGAATAAAATGGTATTAATTGTTCAGCAATGAGGTGCCCAATGCACTGTGTCTGCAATAACGGCAGCTACTTTACTCTCCGTAACACGGCATTTTAGGGGTTTTTATTGTTTATTCAAACCCCAATGCTGATGCAATTTATTCACAGTATACCGTCAATGTAAGCACTGCGGTTAGAGGGGTTACCGACATTTTGGGGGTTCCTGTGGTTGTAATTATACCGCCTTGTTATTGAACAACGTGTATAGAATTCCCCATGCTGGGCTCAAGAAAAACCGTCAAACTAGCAGATAATACTATCAAACCCGTTTTTACGTAACTAGCAAGCGTGGATGAACACAGAAATAAAGCAATTGGGTTTTTGTCTGGAGAAAATCTTTAGCACCAATTCGTCTAGGCAATTGCGTGTATATAGAAGCGTGGTTATCGTAAGACCGCAAAGTAATTTCAATTAATCGTACATCGCACAAATATTTCACATAGCTCAGAGCATAGATTATCGGCCATGGTTAAGCATCTTGTTATCGTAGAATCACCAGCGAAGATCAAAACGATCTCTCGAATCCTAGGTGATGATTATGTAGTTGAAGCGAGCTTAGGGCATGTAGTGGATATACCTACGCGTAACCCAAAAGGCGTAACTGCGCCCGTCCCTGGATTAGACTTAGATAATAATTTCAAGCCAACATACGTAACGATCCAGGGCAAGAACAAACAACTCGCCAAACTAAAGAAGGCTGGCAAAGAAGCAGATACGATTTGGATGGCGACCGACCTTGACCGTGAGGGCGAGGCAATCGCGTGGGGGTTGGCCGAAGCGATGAAGGCCGACGACAGCAAATTGCGACGTGTTGTTTTCAACGAGATTACCAAAAGCGCAATTCTAGAAGCGTTCGAAAATCCAGGCACGATTGATATGGCGAAAGTGAATGCTCAACAGGCTCGCCGTTTTCTAGATCGCATTGTTGGATACCAAGTGTCACCGTTGTTGTGGCGCAAGGTTGCAGGAAAGTTGAGTGCCGGGAGAGTGCAAAGTGTCGCAGTTCGCTTGATTGTTGAACGTGAAATGGAAATACGCGCGCACGTCCCCGATGAATCTTGGCAATTAACGGCGAACTTAGCAATGGATCCATCTCACGCAGGGGATCTTATGGTGACTTGGTCAGATTTTATGGCCACCCTAGATGAAAAGGGAAAGGCGCCGACTAAGAAACGGCAAAATGCTTGGCTCGCACAACACGCTAGTCTGAAGACTGAGTTGTTGAGCATTGGAGGCGAGAAGTTTTCCGTTACCTGTGCGGCTGATGATCCACAGGATCTGTCCGCCGAGATAACAGCGGTTTCCGAAGCAGTTGGAATGGTCAACGTGAAAGTTGAGACTACAGAGGACCCAGACGGAAAAGGTCCAGCAAAATTCAAACGCGAGGTCTGCGGTGACATCGATACTGCCGCACGCTACGAAGTCGATTCGATTGAAACCAAACCAACCACCAAAAAGCCAGACGCTCCCTTCATTACGAGTACTCTGCAAGTCACGGCGTCCAACGTTTATGGTTTCACTGCGAGTCGCACGCTGGGAATCGCACAGAAGCTCTATGAAGGTTTAAGTATTCCCGGCGAAGGTCACGTTGGATTAATTACTTACATGCGTACCGATTCGACCGTGATCTCTAAGGAAGCGATTTCACGAGTACGTGAGCATATCACAAACACGTGTGGACCTGAGTATTTACCGGAGAAACCTAATTACTATGGGTCTTCTAACAAAAACGCACAGGAGGCTCACGAGGCCATTCGCCCGACCTACATGCATCTCACTCCCGAAAAAGTAGCTAGTTCGCTCGACGAAGACCAGTCGAAACTCTACCGTTTGATCTACAACCGCTTTATTGGTTGCCAAATGACCAAAGCTCGCTGGAAAGTCACGACCGTAAAACTAAATCGGTCGGACAAAGACACCGGTGCAGTTCTCAAGGTCACCGGTCGTATCCTCGACTTTGATGGGTTTTACAAAGCGACCGGCGTTCCCACAGCTAGCGATGAACAGACGTTGCCAGCATTGACTCAAGGAATGGAAATGGCACCATTTGCGATCGATCCGCGGCAGAAGTTGTCAGCACCACCATCGCGGTTTAACGAAGGTTCGCTCGTCAAAAAACTGGAGTCCGAAGCAATTGGGCGCCCTAGTACATATGCGGCGATCATTAAGAAGATTCTGGATCAAAATTATGTCGAAAAACGAGGCAATCGTTTCTTTGCAACTGACTTAGGCGAAGTGGTGACTGAAAAGCTGATTCAGGGTTTTCCCGGCATTATGAACTTGGGTTACACCAAATGGATGGAATCACAACTGGACTTAATCGAAGACGGTAGTTGTGAGTGGACGGTGTTCTTG
>JAYZBF010000030.1:0-10580 GCA_036338835.1 Planctomycetota bacterium | reverse complement strand
GGACCATCCACGTTTGCATTGAACCGGAACCAGGCTGTGTACTCGACGTCGCCGCAGACATCATTGACTTGTTCCAAAACCGTCTACTGCCGCACGGCTCTGCAGACAAAATCCTTCACCATATTCGAGTCTGCCACGACGTTTGCCATAGTGCCGTGATGTTCGAATCACAAGCAGATGTACTGCGACGGTATCAAACATTAGGAATTCAAGTCGGTAAGATCCAAGTATCATCTGCGGTCCAAGTTGATTTTGCACAACTTGCCGCTAGTGATCGCGCTGCGGCATTTGAACAACTTGCCGGATTCAATGAACCTCGTTATCTCCATCAAACTTGCATCCGCGAATCCAATCAAACCATTCATTTTCATCAAGACTTATCTGCGGCTCTGGAAACTGTCACCGATCCCCAGTCGCTCGAGAGCACCTGGAGTGTTCATTTCCATGTCCCAATTTTCTTAGAATCATTAGGACTACTCAGCACATCGCAACACGATATTCTGGAATGCATGGAAGTCTGCAAGTCGATGCCAAACTTGGAACACTTCGAAGTTGAAACGTACGCGTGGAATGTTCTACCCGAGCATCTACAACGATCGGATTTAGCGCAAGGCATCGCCGATGAACTCCTGTGGTTTCGCAATCTCATTTCCACTGATTAATCCTAACTACCGCCATCCATCAAACAACAGATACCATCCATGGGCGATTACTCATTACCTTTAGCAAACCAAACGGCCGTCGTCACGGGCGCTTCTTCCGGACTCGGTGAGGCAATTGCCACTACGTTTGCTAAACAGGGCGCTAATCTAATCATCCATGCTAATACGAATCAAGCAGGTCTAGAAGCAACCGCCGCTGACATTCGCGATTTGGGACGCGACGTCACATTACTCTACGCCGACCTTACATCAGAGGAAGCTCAAACGTCGCTTGTCGAGCAGGCATTCCAAGCCAACGAGCAAATCAACATCTGGGTTAATAACGCCGGTCGCGACGTTCTTACCGGCGATGCCGCTGACTGGTCCTTCGAACAGAAACTCGCCGCCCTGTGGGAACTTGACGTTCGAGGAACAATTGGAATCTGCCGCGGATTAAGTAAGCCGATGATCCGCATAGGTAAACGGGCCAATGCCGTCATTTTAAACATGGGTTGGGATCAAGCTACTGTCGGGCAAAGTGGTGACAGTGGTCAACTGTTCGCCGCAACCAAATCGGCAGTCATCGGTTTTTCACATAGCCTAGCTCGGGAATTAGCTCCTCATGTCCGGGTCAACTGTTTAGCACCAGGTTGGATCCAAACAGCGTGGGGCAACTCCGCGTCTACCGGTTGGGACAAACGGGCAAAGGCGGAATCACTGATGGGTCGTTGGGGCACACCTCAGGACGTCGCAAACGTTGCCGCACATCTCGCTGCACCCTCAGCAAGTTTTATTACAGGGCAAACCATTTCCATTAACGGTGGCTTGAGTCATGAGCATATCGAGCCAACTGTAAACCTAGACAAACAATATGATGGCGAATAACGAACCACTGACCGGAAAACGCATCCTGTTTGTAACGGGTCGATTGGCACAACATGCGCTCGAAAACGAATTGAAACAACTAGCGTCGGAAGTGGGCATCGAGTATGAAGTTGCTGTGCTTCCCATAACCGTTGCCGCCCTCATGACACCCGCTTGGATCGCTAAGAAACTTGAAGTGCCTAACGGCATAGATCTCGTCATGGTTCCGGGATATTGTCAAGGAGACTTGTCGCAACTCAAAGCCACTCTATCCTGCCCTGTAGAAACCGGACCACGAGATTTGCGCAAACTTCGTCAGCATTTTGGACTCGGCTACCAACCACCGCATGATTATGGCGAGTCGACCATCGAGATCATCGCTGAAATCAATCATGCCCCCCGTTTAACATTGCCGGAGATCATCTCATCGGCGCAGCAACTTTCCAGTGACGGCGCGGATATCATCGATGTTGGTTGTGACCCAGGCAGCACCTGGCAAGGATTGGCCGACTGCGTTAAGGCACTGCGTGCAGAAGGCTTGCGGGTTTCTATTGATAGCCTTAATTCAACCGAGATCACCGCTGCCGTTGATGCAGGCGCTGAATTGGTGTTGAGCGTGAATAGTAGTAATCGAGAGGCCGCTGTCGATTGGGATGCGACTGTTATTGCCATACCAGATGATCCAACGACACTAGCGGGACTCGATGACACCATTGATTTCTTAGCCATTAACAACATTTCGCTGCGGATTGATCCGATCCTAGAGCCAATCGGTTGCGGTTTTGCCAAAAGCCTTTCGCGTTATATGGATGTGCGACAACGATACCCAGACGCTGAAATGATGATGGGCATCGGCAACCTCACCGAACTTACCGATTGCGACAGTGCTGGTGTTAACCTGCTGTTGTTGGGCATTTGCCAAGAACTTGCGATTCACAGCGTTTTAACAACTCAAGTTATCAATTGGTCCCGAACGAGCGTTCGCGAATGCGCCATTGCGAGACAACTCGTACATTATGCCATCGAGCAACGAGTCCCACCAAAACACGTTGCACGTGATTTAGTAACTTTGCGAGACGAAGAACTAACGGCCTTTGGAAACGAGGAATTAGACCGACTGGCCGCAGACTTAAAAGACAATAACTATCGTATTTTTGCGGAACGTAATGAAATTCACCTCGTCACTCGACAACTACACTTATCCGATAACGATCCGTTTGTGATTTTCGAGCAGTTGCTCAGCGGGCACGGACAATCCGCAGCGCCTACGAATCTAGACGCAGCCCACAGTTTCTACTTAGGCTTTGAAATGGGCAAAGCACTAACAGCGCTCACATTGGACAAACAATACACCCAAGATCAGGCATTGGACTGGGGCTACTTGACCCAAGAAGAAACCAGCCATCGCCTCACCCGCAAAAAAACTGATTGATCGTTTTTAGTCTCAACACGTTGTTGCCGGCGAAGGCCTGTTAATTTGTTGCTGCCAAGAATCTTTGTATCAATTCAAATGCTTCGAGTTCCTGTTCACCGGCTGTTTTACCGACGATGATTTCTAGGTGTTGCATCTGTTGATCAATTTCTTGCCGCTCCAGAATCCCGACTCGAGTCGCCAAAATGGCTGCTTCTAATACGGCGTGTTTAGCTCGATTAAATCCCCAGAAAGGTCGCAATTCTCCTTGTTGCGTGGTCTGGCATTGAATCCTTGTCCGCTGCTGTTCGTCGTCCAATTCCACCACTTCAAATTCAAACCACCTGCAAGCACTTCCTAAAACCAACCGATGCTTACCACAACTCTCGTCAATCGCCGGTGCATCCGTTAATTGCTGGATGGCCGCACGTGCAATTAGCAACACATCATCGGTAATATGTAATACGCCCACTCCGCTGCGTTTCAGATTCCGATAGGTCTGGGACGTATTGAAAGGTTTAAGCACAAATTGATTGCCTAGAGCCTCATCACCGACCTCAGGACCCATTGGGGAAACATTGACTGTGCCGTCTGAGTTGTGTGTGGTAACAATACCTTCAAGAATCATATCGAAAATACCATTTTATGTTTCATGTTTCATCGTTTATTCGTATCGATGCGATCTTAAAACGTAACGATGCGGTCCGCATCATCCGGCGTTGGCTCCACAGCAAGATGCCGTTCGTTATCTAACGTCAGATTATTATTCGGCACCTCTACACCCGCCATCTTTAGGAAATTAGCTAATAATAAATATCCATTGCTAGTAAGCACCGACTCGGGATGGAACTGCAGACCCACGACACAATGCTCGCGATGTCGGATCGCCATCAACGTTTCATCCGCCAAAGTTGCGGATGCCTCCAAGGCATCAGGTAACGTCTCACGATCTAACACTAGCGAATGATACCGGCAAGCGGAAAATCCCTGAGGAACGTTTGCGAACACCCCTCGACCATCATGCTCGATGCAACTGATACGACCATGTATAGGTTCCGCCGCTAAGATCACATCACCACCAAACGCTTGGCCGATGGCTTGGTACCCAAGGCATATCCCTAAGATCGGGAACTCTCCAGACAAAGCTGTAACTACCTCTAGACTAATACCAGCTGTCTCGGGAACGCAGGGACCTGGTGAAAGGACAATTGCAGTGGGCTTGAGTTCGCGGATTTCATCAATTGTCATCGCATCGTTGCGGACCACTAACGTTTGTTGCCCCAGTCGCTGGAAATACCGAGCGAGGTTGTGGACAAAACTATCGTAATTATCAATGAGTAAAATCATGTCGCTTGTATTATTACCTATTTCAATGCCCGCAACATTCCGACTGCTTTTTCCCACGTTTCCGCATATTCACGTTGTGGGTTGGATTGCGCCACGATTCCCCCGCCTACTGGAAACTGCCACCACCCTTTACCTGCCGTAATCGTGCGTATGAGGATACTAAAATCCATATCTCCATTGAACCCAATATACCCTAGGCTCCCGCAATATGGCCCACGCGCCGTCGGCTCAAGTTCGGCGATTAACTCCATCGCTCGAACTTTGGGGGCACCAGTAATGGAACCACCTGGAAAAGTCGCTCGCAAAAGATCAAATATATTGGCATCACTTCGCAATCGCCCTTGGACGACACTAACTAAGTGCTGAACCGTTTCATAAACTTCAAGACGGCAAAGGTCTGTTACAAACACACTATCTGAATCACAGACACGGGAAATATCATTACGCAACAAATCCACGATCATCACATTTTCAGCTAGGTCTTTCTCACTCTGTTGTAAATCCGCGCCGGCGTAGAGATCGGCTTCAGGCATCGCGATCCGCGCACGTGTTCCTTTGATCGGTCGTGCTTCCACAACACCTTGGACGACCTGCAAAAATCGCTCAGGCGATGCACTAGCAATCTCAAAGTCGTTCATTGAAAAATATCCCGCAAATGTTGCTGCGTTCCGTTGCCGTAAACGTTGATACAGACTGACCGCATCGGTGGTCGCCCGATGTAAAAGACGTTGGCTCAAATTCACTTGGAAAATATCGCCGGCATGGATGTAGTCGACCGCCTTTTGCACTGTTTCAAGATATTTCTCAGCAGACATATTAATCGTCAATAACCCATCTTCCACTCCTTTGGCAGAAACGGGGAATTGGGCCTCTAGTGTCGTTTCATCGATCCCCACAGTTGGTATTTGTTGCGTACGGGGAGATTGCTCAGTGATCCAGTCGCGAAATTGTGCAATACGTGCTATGGCCCGCGTAGTACGAGCGGTAGGGTCCTTTTCCGGTAACCCTTGTGAAATAATCCACGCACGATCTTGATGATGATCAAATGCAACGACGGTGTCATAAAAACCAACCGCTAACGATGGGATTTCAAATTCACTGCTCCGTGGAGCGGGAATATCTTCGAGGCTAGCTCCAATGTCATAGCTAAACATACCCGCCACGCCACCTTGAAACGGTGGTAACTCATCGATGGTTTGGATTTCCATGTCTTGCAGCAGCATATTCCAGCGTTGCTGTAACACGTCAAGCTCATTCTCTGTATGACTGGCAATCTCGAGATAATCAAACGGATCCGCCGCAATGAAGGAATAGCGCCCAAGGTCCTTTTCTTGCATTGCGCTATCAAGGAACAGGCAATGGGGTTGTTTTGATAATTGCAAAAACACGGATTCAACATCCGCCAGCGGTAATAATTCTTCAACAACGGGTAAGCATTTCGGCGCATTCATGATGGCATGATTTTAACACAAGAATTTACCTTCGGGCAGTCGTGACCCTTCCCGCCCCGCGCTGGTTTAACGGCCCTCGAATGCATCGATATTCGTGATCCCGTTTTTGAAATGTTTTTATGTTATAGTGAAAACTGTTAGTTTCTCATCAATCAATCTACAAAAAATCACCATGACGCAACCACTGAGATTAGCCTTTATCGGAGTCGATAATCCACACGGTGCTGGCTGGCGTGACCTGATCGCCAATGTCACCTCGGAGGCAACCATTACCAGCCTCGTGCCCATGTACGGTGGAACTACCGCAAGTTTGCAGCAATGCTATGTCGACCTACCGCGTTACACATCAACCACCGAACTCATCGCCAACGAACCATTCGATGCTGCGGTCATCTGTCTGCCTAACGACGAGGTCGTTACGGTCGTGCAACAACTCGCCGCCGCCGGTAAACATATTCTGTTAGAAAAACCCGGTGCCGGCCGAGTACCAGACGCTGAGCAGATAAAAGATGCTGTCGACCAAGCCGGAGTTGCCTTTCAGAGTGGTTACATGTTTCGTTATGACCAATGCGCTAATCGACTTCGCCAAATGGTCGGCGACGGTCAGTTTGGGAAACTCATAAGCATTGAATCCAAATATGTAACGAGCGACGTAAATCGCCGCGGCCGCGATCATTATCTATTTGACGAAAAAGTTAGCTATGCAGGTTTCTTCAGTTGGCTCGCTTGTCATCATCTCGACTTATTGCTGTACATCACAGACCAAAGCGTCAAAGCAGTTACCTCTCGAGTGGGCGTGTTTGGCGCTATCCCCGCGACGGTCGAAGACGGCGGAACCGCTTTGCTCGATATGCAACACGGTGCTTTGGCAACCATTACCGGTGGGTACTGGGTTCCGCGTTGGGCTGGGGAAATGCACTGGACACTCCGTGGCAGTGAACGCTGGGTGTACTGGGACCCGCGGAAAGAAAACACAGGCGGAGTCTTAGAAATTCACGGTCCGCAGCCTCAGTGGTATGCGATGGAAGATGAATTCACTGCACCGGCCGACGACACACCCGGCTACGGTGGTGTTAACGGTGTAGCATTACTGCGAGATTGGTACGCACTTATCCGCGGTGAAGTCGACGCATGTCGCAATACAACACAGTCCATGGTCGACACGGTTCGACTTATCGAAAACATCATCACCGCCTCCGATGAAGGCCGACGCATCGATTGCTAATTTGGTGCATTGCTTGAGTCACCGAAAATACTTACAACTTTCGCCCAACAACACATCCAAAGGATTCCTAACTATGAGAATCAGCCGGTACCAACAAAACGATATCGAACAATTTGCCTTTTACTTTGATCAACACGTCGTCAACCTTGAATCCGCAGCAACTGCGTATTGCTCGGCGACCGGCGATGCCGCTGTGGCAATTGATGCCGCACAGCTAGGTCAAGTCACCTGCATGCTAGATCTGCTCCCTCCCGACGGCGAACACCTAGCTTCCTTAGAAGCAATCTGGCAATGGTTGTGTGATAACCCACATCAAGTTGATTCACTCAAGACGGATTGCCAAGACATTCAACTGCTCGTACCGATTCCTCGACCCAATAAACTGTTGCTACTGGCCGGCAACTACTCCGCACATGTCCAAGAAGGTGGAGGAGATCCCATCGAGCGGGAGGAAACATTTCCCTACGTCTTCATGAAGCCGGCATCAACCACACTTACGAATCCCGGTACCGCAATCCAAATTGCTTCATGTAGCCCTGATAATTTTGATTGGGAACTTGAATTGGCCGTTGTTATTGGCCGCCGCGGGAAACACATCGCCGCAGCGGACGCACTCAATTACGTCGCTGGCTATACCGTGGTCAATGACATCTCGGACCGTGGATATCACCCGTTTCCCCAGCGCAAAGAACGTTCACGGGACGGGTTTTTCGATTGGATGCATGGCAAATGGCATGACAGCTCTTGTCCCTGTGGTCCCTGCATTGCCACGCCGCTGTCGATCCCTGATCCGCAGACACTCGACCTTAAACTATCGCTAAACGGTGAACTACGTCAGGACAGTACTACGTCGTTGCAAGTATTCCCGATAGCGGCCGTGATTGAATTCCTGTCACGCTCCATGACACTCGAATCGGGCGACATTATCTCTACGGGTACGCCGGCCGGTGTTGGTAAAACCACAAACACATTCCTCAAAGCGGGAGATGTATTGCACGCTCACATCAGTAGCATCGGCACCCTTGAAACTCCCGTAGAAAATGAGCCGATATAGTATCGCGGGCAGCCACAGGGCCTGCCCCTACGATTGGGTTTTTTAATGTTTGCATGGTTCTTACCCGGCAACCATTGTTGGGCCTTGTTTGCGGCTTTGTTGGTACCACTGGTCCCATTGCTCAGAGCCATCATCTGGTAATAGCTTAGAATCGACCCCTTTTTCAAAAAATGGCATATTACCAGGTGAACGGGCTGGGTTGAGCATGAAATTAACGGAACCGTCGTTGGCCGTCATCATGCGGCGACCATCAGGCCAAGTCGTCTCGATCATCCTCCGAGGGTCAGGCCGCACCGTCGGTTTATCGACGCTATATTTTGCCACTGCATCCCAATCAACCTCAATGCCAAGCCCTGGTTTGTTCGGCACATCAGCGTACCCATTCTTGACCTTGATTGGCTGCTTCAACAAATCATGCACATACAACTGATGACAATTCACTGCTGGCCAAGTCGCCGCTTCGCAGACGCCGCCAAAGTGCAAACTAAAGGCAGCTGTCACTCCCGTACCCACCAACTGCAACCAAAATCGCATATCAGCTGTTGCCGCTACATGCGCCTGTGTCATAAGTCGAGTTGCTCCACCACCTATTACAAAACCATCACAAACATCCAGTTTAATTACGTCCTTCGCCGGTGGAGTGCCATAGTGCAACGAAACGCCAGCGCGGACTGCTTTGGTTATCTCCGCATTCCCTAACGCATCGGCCTGAGGAATAGGGGATTCGTAAATGTCGATCTGAGGAAACTGATCCATCCACTTCAGAATAGGAATAGCCTGCTTCGCGGTCAGCAACGTTTCGTTAAAATCCATATCGATTTTAAAGTCTTCCGGCATCGCTGTTGCACAGGTTTCCGTTTGCTCCCACAAATCGTACCAAGGCCGTCCTTTCGTCTTATAGGCTTTGTAGCCTAGTCGCTTCGCTTCTTGACATTCGCTCAACATATCTTTGGTTGGCATATCAATATTCCACCACGACAAGGGAGTCTTATCATGCAACTGATTACCCAACAATCGATGCGCCGGAACATCCCCGGCTTTACCCACCGCGTCGAACAACGCCATCTGCAGCGCCGCCCCGAGGTCATCATTCCACATCAATTCAGCGGCATTGCGGCCGATCGCATATTTCACATTCTTATCGGACGTAACGCCCCAAGAATAATACAGTAGCCCCTCACCCACTCCCTCCACGCCTCCAGACAATTTAACTTTCACCAACTCAGCCCAACGCCAGTGAGGAATCTCGCGGTCCATCGCACGCTGCGGAGCCGCTCTAAAGGGTAGCCGCACCGTTTGACGTTCGATGTCCACAATTTTCAATTTCGACGGCTGCTTTCCCAATCGAGCAGCGTAGCTTGTCTGGTCAAACACTTCCGGTAAGCTCAGGCCAGCCAACGCTGCAAAGCCTCCCTGTAGAAAACGGCGACGTTTGATGCCAGTTCGAGGGTGTGTCAATTTATTCAGTATATTCATGTCAGTTTCATTTCAAGTAAAAGTGTTTAGCTCTCATCATCTTTGGGATCCGAAATCGCGTCGTACCACTGCGGGTGACGATCTGCAAACCGGTTGATTTCATGTTTATCCGCAACGCGGACAATATGTTTGTTGCGACTCTTTTCAACATCAATTTCACCATACAAAATTTCAAAGTTCGTATGATCGGCAAATTGAATATCATATCCATTGGGCGCGACAATTTTACTTCCACCAATAAACGCGAATCCTCGTTCCACACCGATCCGATCTACCGCCGCATAATAGATCTTATTTTCTACAGCGCGAGTATTGATTACATACATCGGAAACGTCTCCGACCCTGGAGGCCAATTCGTAGGGAGCACCACAAGGTCGGCACCATCGAGTGCCATCACACGTGAGGATTCTGGAAATGATCCGTCGTAGCATATATTCATGCCAACTCGGATATCACCTAAGTCGTAAACTTCAAATGGACGATCACCGGGAGTCGTGAATCGATCAATTCCGAGAAACGGTAGATGGATTTTCCGATAGGAACCAATCACGCCGTCTGGACCAACCAGTACGCAAGCGTTAAAGAGTTGGTCGTTAACACGTTCTAAAGTCCCGTAAATAACGAAACTATTGGTTTCCCGACACAACTTTTCAAAAAACTGACTGCTCTCTCCAGGAATGGGTTCCGCATAAGGCATTGCTTCTGCGAGGCTATCATAACAATATCCTGCAACAGCACATTCGGGAAAAACGGTCAAGCGAGCCCCGTTGCTCGTCGTTTCACGAAACGCCGTTTCCATAGCGGCTAGATTGGCATCTTTGTCCATCAGTACAATATCCATTTGTACGCCAGCTATTTTAAACGTCATACTAAGCCTTCTATCAGAACAATCAAATCAGCAATTATCAGTTAACACGCGTCATATACAAGTTCAATTGTAACATCTATTGAATTACTCAGTGTCGGCGTTGAGGCGTTGCCAATGACGCCCCTGTCATTCTTCCGAATTCTCCTGCGGCGGTCGCTGAAGATGGTAATCGGTCTCAGATTGGAACAACTGGGCAAGCGCCAAAATGGTTGTTTCATCGTACAACCGACCCGTCAACTGCA
>JAYZBF010000029.1:0-26512 GCA_036338835.1 Planctomycetota bacterium | reverse complement strand
ATAATGTAGTCGTCGACATGAATATTACTCATCTGTTGGAATCGTGGTGATGATTGCGTCTAGAGAGGAAGTGAATTCGTTACCTCCGCATGCCGGGGTAACGGAACCACTTAAGGCCCAAAGTTCAGCGGTCCCCAATTGGTCAACTTGAATTTTAACGAGATCTTTGTGCGTACAAACAATTGTGGTTGTTTGATGAGTCTCGGCTAATTTTACTAATCGCTGGATGTCCGTGCGTTGATAATCATGGTGATCGGCGAATTTTTCAAAATGGACTATGTGCAGACCTTGTTGCATTAGCATGTCGTGAAATACTTTGGGATTTCCAATTCCGCAAAATGCGAGAACGCGTTTCTCGTTGATATGTGCTAGTCCGTGTTTAGTACCGCTATGGTTCTCAATACCTGTAATTGCATGTGCAAAAGAAACGATATCCGCCGACGCATTAAAACGTTTGATTTGTGTTTCAAGCTCGTCGTATTGTTCGGTACTTATTTGATCAACCCGCGTTATGGCAATCAGGTCTGCACGTTTTAGATTGCGGAGCGGTTCACGAAGCAATCCGCGGGGAAGTAGGTGCCCATAGCCAAATGGGCAGGTGGCATCGATTAATACAATATCTAGGTCGCGTTTGATGCGTCGGTGTTGAAACGCGTCATCCAGCAAAATCAATTGGGCTTCGAATTCAGCGATGGCCATGCGTGCTGCCGCCACTCGATCTGGATTCTGCAAGTGCGGTACGTCTGGAAGTTTGCGCTCAAGTTCCAAGGCCTCGTCATTGGGTTGACCTTCTTTAGCGCCATATCCGCGACTCACGAGTGTCACACGAATCTGCTGTTGTCGCAAATATCGTGCGATGAACTCGACCAACGGTGTCTTACCTGTGCCACCAACGGTGATGTTTCCAACACTAATGACAGGGATTGATATTTCAGTGGACGCCGAGTTCTGTTTATCGAACCGCTGGTTTCGACAATAAATAGCGATTCCGTAGAAAATAGATAATAAGTAAAGACCCGCGCGAGCAAGCATTGCTATTGGTGATCGAGATCGGCTACTGATGATATCAAAGTATTTCACGAATCATTAATTCTTGTTGGGATCTCTTGGCATTGAACCGTGGCGTTACAACTGAGCCCCGACCGTCCAGGGTACAAATTCATCCTCACCCATGCCATGGATTTCACTGCGTGTTTTCTTACCACTGGCAACCGCTAAAATTTCATCAAAGATTTCGCTACCCACTTCTTCTAGTGTGCGACCTGTTAAAACGGTTCCTGCATCGAGGTCCATATCGTCTTTCATCCGTTCAAACATTGGCGTGTTGGTCGACATCTTAATAGAGGGCGTCGGTTTGCAGCCAAAGCAGCTGCCGCGCCCGGTCGTAAATACAATGACATTTGCCCCACCGGCAACCATTCCCGTAACACTCACGGGGTCAAACCCAGGCGTGTCCATTATGACGAAGCCCCTTTGCGTAATCGGTTGAGCATATTCGTAAACGGCTTCAAGAACTGTCGAGCCACCTTTGGCGATGGCCCCCAACGATTTTTCGGTAATTGTCGTGAGTCCTCCCTCTTTGTTTCCCACCGAGGGATTGTTGCTAATGCTTTCGCCAAACACATCGGTATACCATTCCCACCATTTAATTCGCTCGATCAACTTGTCAGCCACATCTTCATTGCGGGATCGGGCGGTTAATAAATGTTCAGCACCATAGATCTCAGGCATTTCGGAAAGCACCGCTGTGCCGCCACAGGCAACAAGCATGTCGCTAGCTATGCCCAATGCTGGGTTAGCAGTGACCCCTGAGTTGCCGTCGGAACCGCCACATTCTAATCCCAACATAATTTCACTAGCTGGTATTTCTTCACGCTCTAAGGCATTCACTACCGGCAATAGTTTGTTGATTTGCTCAATTCCTAACTCAACTGTTCGGACTGTACCGCCGTGGTCTTGCATACTGAGTGTTGGAGGCCCATTGCGATGTGGCGTGGCATCTCCTGCGTCGCCTGAATCTTCGATCCCTTGAATTTGCACGAGGTTCTGGCTTTCCACTAAATAGCCAATGGTGCTTTGCTCGCACCCCAGTCCGACGATCAAGTATCCGCCGATATTGGGATGCCGTGCGATTCCGCCGATTACGCGAGTCAACATCTCATGCCGCAGGCCACCAAATTCCATGCCACAGCCTTCTCCGTGAGTGAATGCAACGACTCCGTCAATGTTAGGGTATTCCTGTAAGAGTTCGTCGGTGAAGTGCCTAGCGATATAGCGGGCGACAGTCGCGGAACAATTCACGGAAGCAAGGATTCCGATATAATTGCGTGTGCCGACGGAACCGTTTGGCCGACGGTAGCCCATAAATGTGCGGTCGGTTATAGGTTGCCCAGCAGGGGGGTGTTGCGTTGCCTTTTCATAGTCACCTTCTGGGGCGTCGTAGCGCATATTGTGAATATGAACCCATTGCCCGGGAGATACAGCCTCCGTCGTTTTGCCGATGGGTTGGCCATATTTGAAAATGGGCGAATTGTTTGTAATTTCAGCGACAGCAATTTTATGACCAATGCGGATATCTTGTTGCAGAGTAATATTTTGACCAGCGATTTCTAAGTTGTACCCAGCAGTTAAATCGCGAGCTGCTACACAAATATTGTCCCTAGCGTCTAGGTAAACTGTATCAACTTTTTTAAGCACAAGTCCGTTCCTGTCTGCAAGATAATGTGCTTGGATGAATTGCCGATTGCACAATGCCAAGCCATTTTTATTATTCAACGTTGTTATAGAAAGAGTACCATTTTTGAGATGTTTCGGTAATCCGTATTAAGACCTTGCCCCTTCAAAATGGGTCTGTTGAGGATATAATGACTTGATGAACGAATTTGCAGACCCTGAAATAATTTTATCGCCCGACGATCCGGCCTTGGTGCTTTTGTGTCATAGACTGCGCGAGTTAAGTTCCCAGCTTGGAAACCCAACGACTGCTGGTGAAACACCATGGCCACACGAGCAATTGGAATTGTGCGGCAAGTATGGTGTCTTTAAGTGGTTTATTGACGAAGAACACGGTGGCTTGGGTTGGTCGGATGTTGATTTGGCGCGCGGCTATCTAGCACTTGGTGCGGCTTGTCAAACTACCACATTCATCATCACCCAACGAACCGGTGCTTGTCAGCGAATTGCTATGGCAGACAACGACTATGCGCGCCAAACATTACTTCCCAACCTGTTAGCAGGTAGCCAGTTTTCAACTGTCGGTATTTCACATTTGACCACGAGCCACCGGCATTTGGCAAAACCGGTGTTGACTGCCGTCGAAACCGACACCGGATTTATTCTTAATGGCTTCTGCCCGTGGGTCACTGGAGCTACTCAGGCTGAAACCTTGGTTATTGGCGCAACTCTCGAGGACGGCAGACAAATTTTAACGGTCATGCCGACTTCATCAAGTGGAGTTACGCTGCACGATCCAGCGAGTTTAGTAGCGTTGACTTCAAGCCACACTGGTCGAGTAAGTATGGACAACGTTTCCGTGGATCGAAAATGGCTACTTGGTGGGCCCGTTGAAAATGTAATGGTGGGAGCAATTGGAGCTCGCACAGGGGGATTGCAAACGTCGACCTTGGCGCTGGGATTGGCCGGAGCTGCGATTGAATTTATTGTGGAAGAGTCCCAGAGGCGTGATGACTTGCTGGGACCAGCGCAATCGCTACTGACGGAGTGGGAAGGGCTACGGGGAGAATTGTTAGATACCGCCGCCGGTATCGCAGCTTGTGCGGCTGAAGATTTAAGGATGCGAGCTAATGACTTGGTGTTGCGAGCAACTCAAGCGTCCTTGTCCGCGGCGAAAGGTGCTGGATTTGTGACGGGGCATCCAGCAGGACGTTGGTGCCAAGAGGCGTTGTTTTTTATGGTTTGGAGTTGTCCTCAACACGTGATGAATGCTCAACTATGTCAGCTAGCTGGGATTCAAACCGAACAAGTTCGTAAATAATGGATTGGGTAAGTCAGAGACGGAGATAGAATGGACGATACGCAAATCACATGGCACGAACATTCCGTGACCCCAGAGCAACATGCTGAGTTAAACGGCCATGGCGGCTGTGTTGTTTGGTTCACAGGACTCAGCGGTAGCGGTAAAAGTACGGTCGCTAATATCGTTGAACAGAAACTTTTTGCTCGCGGAGTACACACGACATTGCTCGATGGTGACAATGTACGGCATGGACTTACGGCAAGTAAAGAAATTCTAGCGGATTTTAGTGAGGAGTTTGCACAACGTTTTGGTTTGGGTTTTTCAGCTCAAGATCGCCAAGAGAATATCCGTCGGGTGGGCAGTGCCGCCGCATTGTTTGCCTCCGCCGGTCTCGTTACATTGGCCGCATTTGTAAGTCCCTATCGTCGCGACCGGCAAGAGGTACGACAGCGGCTGGAATCTCAATCAAGCGGCTTTGTTGAAGTTTATGTCGATGCGTCGCTCGAGCTTTGTGAATCACGGGATCCGAAAGGTTTATATCGACAAGCTCGAGCCGGCGAAATTAAAGGCATGACTGGGATCGACGACCCCTATGAGGCACCCGAGTCACCGGAATTGCATTTACATTCGGAACAGGGTGATGCTGCATCCCTAGCAGATCAGGTTGTCCAATTTTTAGAACAACAACAGTATATCCCCCGCGTGTAAACTTCATAACCAGAAATCTCTAGTGTAGGAGCGGCAACTGTTGACCGCCCGCCGACTAAGAGCGATTTGCCGATCAAAGGCGACGCTGATATTACAATTAACGCTTGTTTTGCAGGCGAGGATCGCCCGTTTTTATTACAACGTGTTGGATTTTCGATTACAATGTAGTTTGCTTAGATAAATGCATCTGATAATCCAAAATGCAGTGGTGGAAATACGGTTATATAATGAATCGACTTGTTATTATCTCTTCGATTTGCATGGTATCGTGGTTCGGTTCTGTGATACATGCCCAAGATACGGTCGATTATTTTCGCGATATCAAGCCGATCATGGTGGCCAAGTGCTTTAAGTGCCACAGCCAACTTGAAGCAGAGAGTGAATTACGTCTCGATTCCATTGCAGCCATGTTAACTGGCGGCGTTCGCGGACCAGCGATTGTTAAGGGCAACAGTAAGGCGAGCTTGTTAATACGAGTGCTGCGAGATGAAGAAGAAGATTTGTTAATGCCCGCAGGCGGCCCCCCACTGAAAAGCCAACAGATCGATCTTGTAGCCAAGTGGATTGATGAAGGTGCAATGGGCAGTGATGATGCCGCTAGTATTAAGCACTGGGCCTATGCGAAACCAGTGGCAATACCAGCGCCCAAGAGTAAGGACGGGAAATGGAATACAAATGAAATTGACCGCTGGATATCTGCCGGTCACTCGCAATACGGTTTGCAACCAACTACAACTGCAGACCGTCGGACACTCATCCGACGAGCGTACTTGGATTTAGTGGGCATTCCTCCAACGGCGAGTCAAGTCGAAGGCTTTCTTTCTGATAAATCAGAAACTGCATTAGCCGACGTAGTGGATCATCTTTTAGAAAGTGACCGCTATGGCGAACGTTGGGGACGACATTGGATGGATGTTTGGCGTTACAGTGACTGGTCAGGATATAAAGCAGAGGTTCGCAATAGCCAAAAACATGTTTGGCACTGGCGTGATTGGATTATTGATTCACTCAACGATGATAAAAGTTATGCCACGATGGTACAACACATGTTGGCGGGTGACGAGGTTGCGCCTACGGACCCCGCAGCATTAAGTGCGACCGGTTACTTAGTTCGTAGTTGGTATAAATTCAATCGACACACGTGGTTAGACAAGACCATCGAACACAGCGGGAAAGCTTTTCTGGGAGTAACGATCGGTTGTGCTAAATGCCACGACCATATGTATGATCCGATTTCCCAACGAGCGTATTATGAATACCGTGCTATTTTTGAAACACATGACGTTCGCGATTCGCAAGTTGCGTCTGCGGTGAATCCCCTTGGACAAACGATTCCTCGAGTGTTCGACAAACGATTAAATGACCAAACTTATGTGTTTTTGAGAGGCGATGATCGGACACCTAAAAAAGACGAGGTTATGCTGCCTGGTATTCCGCCGGTGTTTGGTACAACTCTTGAAGTGGAATCGGTGAAACTACCGGCGGCTGCGTTTTACCCTGGTTCAACTGATTTGGCACAACAACAGGATCAAGTGCGAGCGGAGAAGGAGTTGGCGTTGGCGACAAGCCAATTGAAATCAGCGGATGCCAAATTGCAAGAATTAATGCAAGAACAAGCCGCTAAAGAAAATCAGGATGAAGAAAAAAAGGATGAAGCAGGCGAACAAGAACCTCCGGTAGCCACTAAGAAACAAGTTGTGATTTTGCTGGATGAGTTTGATGAACTAGATAGTCAACGCTGGAAAATAATTGAAGGCGATTGGAAAATAATGAACGGGGCGCTGGTTCAAAACGAACTAGGCGACCAAAAGCGACGGATTGAATTGCAGACGGAGTTGCCGCAGGATTTTGAGTTAATTGTTGACGTGACAATTCGAGGCGGTAATAAATGGAAATCCATTGGGTTTGATTTTGATAAAGCCGGAGACAGCTCTTTAGGGTTTTATGTCAGCGCCTTTGCTGGCGGACCGAAATCACAGTTCACCGAGCAAGCTGGAGCAGCGATCGTGTATCGAAAAGATGGCACACTGCCCCAAAAAATTAAACTCAATGAGAAGATCTCCATTCGCTTCTTGATTCAAGGGCAGCTTGCCAATGTGTATCTCAATGGCGAGTTTGTTCAAGCTTTGAGTTTTGCTCGAGTTCGGACAAAAGGGCCTTTGCAGTTTTGGACTTATGATAGCCAAGGCACAATTGATTCATTGAAAATTAGCACCTTAGCTGCGGATGCTATTCTGGAATTGCCAAAAATGGGCACGACCGAACCTGCAAACAGCTTGCCATTAGCGGATCGTTTAGCTGCCGCAGACCACACGGTTAAAATAGCTAAGCTCGCACTAGAAGTGAAGCAACAACAAATGATATTTGTTTCTGACCGGACTGCAGCGGACAAGGGAAAGTTTAGAGAATCACCGATGTCCGCAGATGTTATTACGGAACTGAATCAAACGGCGTATTCCGCGGAACACACCATGAAACTTTTGCAGGCCAAACACGGCGAGGGTGTTGCACGAGCGGCAGTGACAACGGCGAAAGCGAAAGTTGCGGCGGTAGATAATAGTGCAAATAAAAAGGAGCTTGATAAGGCCATCCAAGCGGCACAGGCCGCGCAGGAAAAAGTAGCGAATCTTAGTAAAGAAGAAAAGGTAGCCGAAACGTATTCACCACTAGGTCCAACCTACCCGCAGACCAGTAGTGGTCGTCGTCTTGCTTTTGCTAACTGGATCATTTCACGCGACAACCCGTTGACCGCTCGAGTGGCGATAAACCATATTTGGTTAAGACATTTTGGTGCGGCTTTGGTGCCCTCGGTATTCGATTTTGGACTCAATGGCCAGTCGCCTTCACATCCAGAGTTGTTGGATTATCTGGCGGTTGAATTGATGGAAAACAATTGGAGCATGAAGCATATTCACCGTTTGATTATGAACAGTCGTGTATATCAAATGCGTTCTTCGGCTGAATCTGAATCAGTGCGTAATATACAACAAGACCCAAAAAACAAGTTCTTGTGGCGGATGAATTCACGACGGATGGAAGCGGAAGTGTTGCGTGATAGTGTGCTGCATGTTTCTGGAGTGTTGGATTTAAAGATGGGAGGCCCTGAAATTTCATTTGCTGATGGTATGACCAATTATCGACGTAGTGTCTATTTTCAAACCGCCTATGAAAAACAGATGACATTCTTACAACTTTTCGACGTTGCAAGCCCGGAGGAATGTTATGAGAGAAAAAATAGTATTATTCCGCAGCAGGCGCTGGCGATGGCTAATAGCCCATTAGCTAAGCGTCAATCGCGCGTATTGGCAGCTAATATAATGCAACAACTCGACGACGGAGACGTTCTAAAATTCATTCAAAAGGGATTTGATCAGATTTTAGGGCGTCCACCGAGCACACGCGAACTTACCGTTTGCCAAAAGTTTATTAGCCAACAAACCTTAAAACTGAGTAACCCCGAAGTGTTAACCAAATTTGATTCTGGAGCCCAAGTAGATATTGCTCCCGCTGAAGAACCTCAGATTCGTGCTTGTGAAAACTTAGTGTTAGTTTTGTTAAATCACAACGAGTTCATAACGATACGGTAACTCATAGGAATTTATTCATGATCGAAAATTTGCACTCAAATCGCGCAACACGCCGTCGGTTTCTTGCTGGTACCGGCATGGGTTTTACGGGTGTTGTTCTCCGCAGTATGTTCGCGGAAGAGGGATTTGGAAACGAAGGTAGCGTGGAACCTGGCCGATTGCATTTTGCGCCCAAAGCAAAGAATGTGATTTGGCTGTTCATGGTCGGCGGCACAAGCCATATGGAAAGTTTTGATCCCAAGCCAGTACTCAACAAGTACGCTGGCCAAAGTATTGGTGATACTCCGTATAAAGATGCGTTGACCAATAAATACAATGAGCAGAACCTCCGAGTTGTTGTGCCCAATGATGCCAATGGCCATATTTGGCCTAATGTTTATCCACTACAAGTTGGTTTTCGAAAACATGGCGAAAGCGGGATTGAAGTTAGCGATTGGTGGCCCCACTTAAGCAAACATATAGATGAATTATCGATTTGTCGCGGCATGTGGACGACCGACAATAACCACGGTGCACAATTACAATTTCACACGGGTCGTCATCGGCTAGATGGATTCTTTCCGACAATTGGTTCGTGGATTCACTACGGTTTAGGCACGCTCAATGAGAATCTCCCAAAATTCATTGTGATGGGGACACCAATTGCGGATTGTTGTGGCGGCAAAGAGGCACATGGTGCGAGTTATTTGGGACCAGAACATGCCGGTGTGCAATTAAATGTAGATCCGAAAAATCCGTTACCCTTTGCCGCACCGGGTAATGAGATATTCCGCGAAGAACAGTTAGCTCAATTTCAGTTACTCGGCGAACTCAACGGTATCGCACAACAGGATTACCCCGATGATGCAGCCATGAAGGCCCGCATCAAGTCGTATGAATTAGCATTTCGGATGCAGAGTGCAATTCCGGAAATTGTTCGCTTTCAGGATGAAACGAAAACTACGCAATCCATGTATGGATTGGGCCAAAAAGAAACAAAGACAGTAGGACAACAGTGCCTTGCAGCACGTCGTTTGGTCGAACAAGGTGTGCGGTTCGTTCAGATATTTCATGGCAGCAACGGTGGAGCCGGAGCCTGGGATGCTCACAGCAATCTCAAAACAGGACATGCTCGGTTGTCCAAAGAAGTTGATCAACCAATTGCTGGTTTAATCGCAGACCTCAAACAACGTGGTTTATTAGACGAAACACTGGTTGTTTGGGGGACGGAATTTGGGCGTACGCCAGGCACTCAAAACTCAAACGGTCGCGACCATCATCCCTTCGGATTTAGTGTTTGGATGGCAGGCGGGGGCATCAAGGGTGGTATGGTACATGGTGCGACCGATGAACTGGGCTTTCATGCCGTTGAAGGACGTCACTACGTTACTGATATTCACGCAACGGTGCTAAAACAACTTGGACTTGATTCCTCGCGGATGCAAATCCCGGAACGTAAACGTATTGAAAAAGAAGTGGGTCGACCGATTGATGCAATCATCGCGTAGAAATTCACTTTTGTATTATTTATCTCTCTAGGAAAGAACTCGTTATGAAATCCTTTATCGGATATGTGTTGTGCAGTATCGTTGTTGTCTATGGTTTGCAAGTAACAGAACTGCGAGCAGAAGTGCCACTGAATGGATTGACTCCTGCTGAAAAACTAACTGGCTGGACAATGTTGTTTGATGGAAAATCAACAACGGGATGGCGCAACTTTAAAAAGGATGGCATTGGCGATGGATGGCAAGTGCAAGATGGTGCTCTGAGTCGGGTAGCTGCTGGAGCGGGAGATATTATTACCGTTGCGCAATATGAGTATTTTGAATTGTCATTGGATTACAAAATTTCCAAAGGTGGTAACAGCGGTGTCATGTATCACGTGTCCGAATCATTGGCGCGACCATGGCATACTGGACCCGAAATTCAAGTGCAAGATAACGTTGACGGTCATGACGCACAGAAAGCAGGCTGGCTTTACCAGTTGTACAAACCTAGCAAGCCAAATTGGGCAAAGATGTTTGAAGCTCAGGTTGGCTATCAAGGAATTGAGCTAGATGACGCGACGCGACCGGCGGGACAATGGAACCAATTGTATGTACGAATAGCGAAGAAAGATTGTGAAGTTCAGCTTAACGGTGTCAGTTATTTTCATTTTGATATGAATTCGAAGGATTGGACTGAGCGGATTGCAAAGAGTAAATTTGCGAAGTATCCAGAGTTTGGGAAAACCGGCAAAGGACATATTTGCTTACAGGACCATGGCAATATGGTGTCGTATCGTAATATCAAGATTCGCTTGCCTCGAGCTGGTGACGCTGCACCAAAGTCGAGCAATTCGGAAATGAACTTAGAAGTTGTCGAAGCATTTCCACAAATAAAATGGGAGAATTTTGAAGGTGCGGATGAGAACGGACGTGTCCAAGTCTTGCGTCCTGTGGAGTTGATTCATCCCGGAGATGGCACAAATCGATTGTTTGCTGCTGATCAGAGAGGGCGAATTTATGCCATTAACAACCAAGCCGATGTTAAGGAAGCGACAGTGATTCTAGATATACAGGATCGAGTGCAAGCTCACGACGCAGCATCAAACGTAAATGAAGAGGGTTTATTGGGGATGGCAATCCACCCGAAATTCAAACAGAACGGATACGTGTTTGTTTATTACACGTCCAACAAATCATCGCTGAAAAATGGTCGATTTAGCTTTGTTTCTCGTTTTACGGTGGACCCAACAACTGGAACGGCGAGTGGTGACAGCGAATTGATTTTGATGAAGATCGACCAACCATTCGCAAATCACAATGGTGGACCGATGACTTTTGGCAATGATGGATTGTTATATATTGGTTTTGGAGATGGCGGTGGCCGTAATGACCCTGACGGCCGTGGTCAGGATTTAAGTAATCCAATGGGTACCATCCTGAGAATTGATGTCGATCATAAATCTGCAGGTAAGAATTATGCGATTCCAGCGGATAATCCCTTCTTGGGCACGAAAGGTGCTTTGCCAGAGATTTACGCCTACGGAATTCGAAACCCCTGGCGTATTGCCAATGACCCTCTGACGGGGAATATTTGGATTGCCGACGTTGGGCAAGATCAGTGGGAAGAGATTAATATTCTTCGCAAAGGTGCTAACTATGGTTGGAGTATCGCGGAAGGAAGCTATGGATTTGGTAATGCAAAAGTCAATCCCAACGTGAAGGTGACAGACCCTATTTGGGAATATGATCATCAAATCGGTAAGTCCGTCACGGGTGGATACGTGTATCGCGGTAAAGTGTTTCCCAAGCTGGTTGGATGCTATTTATTCGCTGATTATACAAGCGGAAGGATTTGGGCATTGCGATATGATTCTAAAACGCAACAAGTGACCGAGAATATTCAGCTGCGAGGTACCGGGAGCCCTGTCATGGCCTTTGGATTGGACGAGCAAGGCGAAGTTTATTTCACAGGTGAATCAGTGAATGGAAAGAGTATCTTTAAATTCCGGCCGAATTAGCACGAATGATCGGCGTCCTATTCTTGTAGTAGGTTCAAGATTAGATTTTCGTATTTGGGGCCATAGTTGTAGGCTCGTTTGATATGTAAATCGAGGTCGAACAGGTTTTTACGGTTGGGTGGAAAGAACCCTACGCGGCGGAGGTGGGGGATGCGTGACGGTGGAATGGGATAGTCGCTGCCGTGAATAATGCGACTTGTAATACTTTCAGATTCTAAACTTAGTCGTTTACAAGCAGCGAGTCGGACGAAGCCAGCCATCACGGCTGTATCTCCGTACAAGTTGTCGTTGCGGTTCATCATTTCAATAAAGTGTGGATAGTAATCTTCCGGATCAAAAAACGCACAAGTACCACAATGTGCAGCAATGATGGTGCCGCCGTGATCGAGTGCACGCTGCAGCTTGGCGGGGTCGGTGAATTTTTGTGAAATGACTTTGCAGGAATGTTCGTATCCAGTGTGGAAAACCAACACCATCCCCATATCGGCAGCATGTTTATAAAATGGATCAAAGGCTACAAGATCGGGACTGACACCTTGAATTGCTGTATGGATTTTAACAATGCGACAACCCGCATCCCACACACGGTCTAGCTCCTGCAATGCATCTTGCCGCAGAGGATTAATACTGCAACAAGGAATGATTTTGTCAGAGCGAGTTGCCAGGTGTAGTACATAATCGTTCGACACGAAAAAGTGCGTACGGTCCAGATCGATCGTACCATCGTCACGATAAACGGCATCTTGTGCAAACAGCACGACGTAGTCGAGTTGCGTTGTTTCCAAGTCGTTAAATAGTCGGTTTACTAGTTTCTCGGACATCGTATCACCTTTTTCGCGATGGATGCCGGCGAGTCGAATTAATATTTTGGCGACCAGCGACTTTTGAGTGGACGGTGATAGAAATCCATCTGCTGGGTTTTCACCCCAGCAAATAATATGAGTGTGCGCGTCAACGGACAATGAAGAAGAATCGTTATTCATTTGTTTTTCACAACACTCAGAGTTGATTCAATTCGGCACGTTTACGGCGCCGACGTCGGATCGTGACCTGGTAAAGTGCTGCTCCAACGGTCGTGCTAAAGCACAAGTAAAATAGATATTCCGTCGGCCTAGTTATGAGTGCTCGCAATCCATGTTGTCGGCGTTCCCATTCCCATGTTAATCCCGGACGTTGTAATGTTTCTTCAAATAGGGTGTGATCTGGCCCGGTCGTCGAACCGTTGAAAACCATGAGCGTCGAAGTTGGTGTTGTATGGCGATCGGTGTCGATCCAAGCAACCAATTGTAGTTGGTTCTTTGGATCGTTTCGCTGCACGGCGTCGACATAGCTTTTGACAATGTTTTGTGCTGGTAAAGTTTGGGTTCCCAAAATGTTAGACAGCTTAAATTGTAATGGATAGTTTTCGCGGTTACCTTCATAACAGCGATATACAACCTCCGTGCACACTAATGTATTGGGAGTTTCAAAATCAAAATCGAAATCATATTCTCGACCAAGATACTTATACGCCGAAGCGACGGCTTTGGCAATTTGTTCTTTAGATAGTAGAACTGGCCGGAAAGCACACACCGACGTTGCCTCACCAGCTGAATGCTCAATTGTGTTGAGGATGACTCCTTCACTAACAGCTTCGATGACATGGTGATGTTCATAACGGTTATTAGCTTTTGGCCTTTCGAATTCATCAAGAATGTCCCGTAGGTGTTGAGCGTGAGCTTGACTTATTTCGTTTTCGGTTGCCGCCTCATCATTAGCGAATTCTCGAATAGCTTTACGTACTAACTTATAGATGCCCGCGTCTTTCATTTCTTGTACGGTGCCTACATACATTGCTCCATGTGGCCAGAACCCAGGTAGAAATGCATTCGAGGCATACCAATTTCGTCGTTCAATCAGGATGTCCCCAGGTTTTAAAGCTTGATGAAATCCATGTAGGTCGTCGGGGCGAATCGGGTGGTCGATTCCTCGTTGATTGACTTGGAAGTCACCAATGACGGTCCCAGTAAAGGCATTAATGTGTTGGTACAGACCGGTAGCATTGTCCTTCGCGTCTCGCAACGCACGGTTCACACTAGCCCGAATACCAAACTCAGGTATTCCAGCAATTTCTGCTTGAGATTTTTCAATCATGTTGTGCAGCGGCGAGTCTTTGGCGGCAGATCTACCCAGTTGCAAATAGGCTGTCTCAGCGGCGAAAATCATATCTTGGTAGGTTGTATCAAGCAGCTCGCGTTGTACGCTATAAAACACACCTGCTGGAATTCCCCAATGAGTTTCGGGGAGGTTAAGCAACTTTCGCACTCGTGGAAGATCATCATGTGCTTCGATGAAATTAGCGGACATCTCATGTCGTAAAAGTGTGGCAGCGACGAAAAGGAATAAAGCGCGATCTTGAGATTGCTGATTGTCAAACAGAGATGCATCTTGATACGGTCGATAGTTTAGAGAGATTCGTAGTAAGTTATCGCGGTAGGTGCAATATCGTCGCAGCAAGCTTTGGATTTGGTCACTATCTTGTTGTTTTTCGATATGGACATTACCTGCTCTGTAACCGGCTAGCAACTCGCGCGCCTTGTTCAGAGTGTTGCGATAAGCCTTTTCAATCGTAATAAGCTCTTTCGTTGCTGCAACTTGAGATTCGTGAACTTCCTCCGATGATTTTGATGCTAATGGATTTGTTACGCGCGTTTGTGGTGCAAATTGGGAACTAACTAGATTCACCGCATAAATATAGATGACAACCGCGATTGCTAAAAAACAGGCGGTTCCGATCGCCTTGGCAAACAGCATCATGAAAGGACGAACGGTTGGTGTTTTTTCGGGTCGAGGCGATATTTCAGCATACTTTTCTGCGTATTCGATTAACGTGACTCGGATACCTGCTAGTTTCTCGCGCAGGTCGTGTAACTGCTTGCGGTTGGTAAGCGTTCGGAATTGATGGCCCATATGGCGCATGGACTTGGCGAAAAATGGCCAGTACCGCAAAGCAATGCTGCCGGTGATCGGCAACATAAAATTCATCATCATCGCCATCGGTAACTGCTCTGTTTCGTAGAAGACGGTCATGTAGATGATCCCATACCAAATTAGGTAAATAGGGATTCCACAAACAAGTCGCCATGTGGCAATTGTTTTTTGGCCATCATCCTGAAATTTCGCCGCAACTTTACGAGTTATGAGAAATGGCACCATATTCATCATGGACCCAAACAAGGCTGGTAAAAACCAGAGCACGAGTACTCCGAGTTGCCATAAAAAAGTGAAGATGGCATAAGTTCGACTGCGATTTAAAATGGGATCGTCGATAACTAAGCCCGCACTGCGCAATTCACGATGATAGGATTCAACTTTTCCAATGATTTCATTAGCGGTAGCTGGATCTTGCTCGTAATAATAATTAACGGCGTCGGCAATTCGTTTGCGGCGCATGAGAGCAGGTACTTCGTCGGACGGTTTGTGTTTTGTTCGTTTAAAAATAGTTTCCAGATCAGTAAGTAGCGGATCCCAATCTGCATTGTCGAGATGGACGATGACACTTTTAAGCGCAATGCCTAATTCTTCGGTAAGTTTACGCCTTAAACGTTTGTCATCGCTGGGAGCAATCGGTTCCTCATTGTCTTTGGAATGTTCGGGTATCCAACTGGCAAGGTCGAGAGGTTGGCCAACGTTGATCCAAACTTTACTTCCGAGCTGTTCTTTTTTGTCGTAGTTAATTCCCAGCGGGATGATAATCAGATCAGTGACGCCATTTTCGAATGCTTCGAGTGCAATCCGCGCTGCGCCGCTTCTTACCATTCCAAGTTGTCGTTTGTCAGAGGATACGCCTTCGGGGAAGATGCCCATGGCTCTTCCTGCTTTGAGTCCTTTAGCGACGAGCGCTAGGCTAGCGCTATTCTTTTTGACTTGTCGCGCATCATCGCGGCCTCGGTAAGCCGGCACCATTCCGAGCGCGTTGATGATGGGCCCGAGTAGGGGTGTTTTAAAAAGAGGTGCTTTGGCCATAAAGCTGACGGGACGGCGAGCGGCGATACCGATTAAAATAGGATCGACAAGTGAATTGGGATGATTCGCGCAAAATAAGACCGGACCGGTTTTGGGAATTCGTTCCGCACCGGTAATTTGGATCCGAGGGTAATAGCGTTTAATCACGTGGTGAGCGAATTTACGGACCAATATGCTGAGAAGATTTACGAAACGAGATTGCATGTTGGGTAACCGATAACGGAATGAAACAAGAAAATGTAGTATATTGTAGGATTAGAATTATACAGCCATAAAATTGGAATGAAAAATGAGCTTGAATTGGATTACTATATTAACCGTATTATTGCTTATTGATATTCCTAATATATCAGCGATTGAGGGTAAACCAGAGAATATATGGCCCAGCAACGCACCTCAGGAAACAGGCAATATTGGTGAGGAAAAAGCGACGCCGAGTAAGCCTGGACAAAAACAGGTACTTAGGATCTCTAATGTTTCGACGCCGACGTTACAGTTTTATCCAGCTCCAAAAGACAAGAATACAGGGACGACGATCGTTGTGTGTCCTGGTGGTGGCTACAACATACTGGCGTTTGATTTAGAAGGTACAGAAGTTTGTGAGTGGTTGAATACAATTGGCGTTAATGCAGTTCTTTTAAAATATCGTGTACCACGACGTGCCGGTTTGCCTCCTTATCACGCACCATTACAAGATGCTCAGCGGACGCTGAGTATTACTCGTGCACGGGCAAAGCAGTGGGGAATCGCCGAGGACCGCATCGGTATTCTAGGCTTTTCAGCAGGGGGAAATTTAGCTGCGATGGCGGCTCTGAAATATAGCCAACGAAATTATGATGAAATCGATGCGATCGACAAGGTTAGTTGTCGCCCAGATTTTGTCGTATTGGTTTATCCTGCTTATCTAGTTAAAGATGGAAAATTAGTACCCGAAGTGCAAGTCACTAAAAATACACCACCGATGTTTATGGCGCACGCCTACAACGACGGTGTGACTCCTGAAAGTAGTGTCTTGTTATGGTTGGCATTGAAGCGAACGGGAGTGGCTGCGGAAATGCATATCACAGAAACCGGTGGTCATGGCTATGGCTTGCGAAAATCATCGTCCAATAGTCATCGTTGGCCACAACGCTGTGAGCAATGGATGCGAGAACGCGGTTTGTTAGGCAAAATGTAAACGGATGAAGTTCGTTGTTCTGCTAGGCGAGTGATTTTAACGAACAGGTTTTTTTAATGCTTGCCCGTGCAGGGCACCTGTTGGTCGACCTCGGTACACGGCAAGTTTACCACCAATAAACACATACTCGATGCCTACGCAGTATTGATGAGGGTCATCAAACGTCGCTTTGTCCTGTAGTGTCGTGGGATCATAAACGACTATGTCGGCAATCATATTTGGGTTTAATGTGCCACGGTCTTTAAGTCCGAGGATCTCAGCAGGCAGTCCGGTTGCACTGCGAATAGCATGTCCAACAGAGATGATTTTTTCTTGTTGTGCAAAGAGACTGATTTTTCGTGGAAAGGTGCCGTAGCTTCTGGGGTGTGGTTTATCGGCACCAGGCAAATAGGCTCGACCGTCCGAAGCGGTGGCCACCCAGGGGAGACTCATCACATAGCGTATATCTTCGGGATCCATACTAAAGTTCACCACACCCGCACCTCCATTGCGTTCGATCAATTCAATAATTTCAAGAGCCGACTTGTTCTCTAGTTTTGCAATTTGAGCGATGCTTTTGCCGACCCATTTTTGTTGGTAGCAGCGAGCAATCCGAATGGCGTCGCCGTTATCTGTTCGGTCTAGTTTCGCTTGGATGGCCGTTCGTATACGTGGGCCGTCCTGAGGGTCATCGAATCGTTTAATCATTGCTTGCCGGCCCCCGGCACGAGCCCAAGTAGGGATGGTCGTCGCGCTGAGTGAAGTACTGGAAGCTCTATAGGGATATTGATCCGCCGTCACTTGTTGACCGTCGTCACGTGCATCTTGGATCGTCTTGGCAGCTACCCGCACTAATCCCCAGTTATTGCGGCCGCTAGATTTAAAGTGTGATATGTGTACGGGCAGCTTAGCATCGCGTCCAATTTGCATCGCTTCGTTGACACTGGTGATTAAACCACTGCCTTCTCCCCGGATGTGGCTCACATAAATGCCGCCGTATTTGGCGACGACGGATGCTATGGCTGTGATTTCTGCTGTGTCGGCATATGAACTTGGTACATAGATGAGGCCAGTCGACATGCCCCAAGCCCCATCGCCCATCGCCTTATCAGCCAGTTTCAACATGGCTGCTTGTTCCTCAGATGTTGCCTTGCGGCGTTCATCGCCCATGATTTCTCGCCGCAGATTTCCTTGTGCTAGGAGATGAATGACGTTTGTACCACTGCCAGCTTGGTTTATGTCGGTGTAATACTTGTCGACATGAACGGGACCCGCGCCGCAATTGCCAGTCACGATCGTCGTGCATCCTTGGAGTAAGTAATTAATGTTGGCACGAGTGGGCGCCGCAATGACTTGGTTATCGCTGTGATTATGTAAATCAATAAAACCAGGGCATATGATTTTGTCTGTGCAATCGATGACTAACTTTGCGGTTACCTCTTTATTTTTTGTGAGATCAAGGATTTTGCCATTGTTAATTGCAATGTCACCAATGCGGCTATTGAGAGATTTTCCGTCGTAGATGGTGCCGTTGGTCAACAAGACATCGATCTCAATAGCGGATACTAGTGATGGAAATAACAACAAGACAAAAAAGCAACGAATCATGAGGCCACCTGTTTGGAAATGGTACGACAAAATTTGTAATAATATTCTAGCACGACGGGTAAGGCCGTAGGAAAAGATGCCCGCCCGCACCCCTCAATCCCTGACACATTTTGTGTTGTTATTTAGCGGACGGAGAAGAAAACTGGTAATTGCGCTCAGAAGACAGGCGGTACCAAAGAACCAATAAATCCACTGTGGGTTTCCGTTAGATTGGAATATGGAAAAGGCGGCGTAGAATATCAATGTTGCCGTACCCCAGGTAACACCCATCGTTAAAGAACTAGCTAGCCGCTGTCGGTCGGGCATTAGTTGCTGAGCAAAACTAATAAATACGGGCATAGCAATTCCCTGTAAGATTCCAATGATTAAAGCTAGGATGTGCATCGGTCCCAAAGAGAGCCCGTTAGCTAAACGTATCCACGGTACCAAATCCACGTAACCAATAGCAACGACTGGAACCGTTGCCAGCAATGGAGGCAACCACAGTATGAGTCGTTGGTGGTTCCGCCCGATGCCGAGGGCACAAGAGATTCCTCCAATTCCTAGACCTGCCATGAAAACACTAGCGACGGCCCCTTTATCCATATCGTTAAATCCGCTTTCAGCTAATAAGTACGATAAAACAATGGGAATACCGAGTACAGGCATGACTCGAAATATGCCACTCGTGAATAACAAACACATTTCGCGTATCGGCAACGGTGCTGGGGGTAATGTGTCTGGTAATACTGGCGGGTCGGTTAGTTTTTCGTGTTTTGTATACGTGTACCTCATTCCAAGTGTGATGATGAGCAGGATAGGTAATCCCCAAGCAAAATTCCATGTTAACCCTTTAAGGGCAAACGCGTCCGATATGCTGCCGGCGTAGATTGGACCAATGGATTGTCCGAGATAACCTGATAATGCGAACATAGCCATGAAGCGACTGCGGTTGTCAGGTGATAAATTTCCCGCTGTCGCTGCACACTCGGGATGGAATGCGGCAATGCCAATACCACCAAGAACCAATAAGGTCACCATCAAAGCCGGTGATTCGACATATCCAATGACGGAAAAACAAAGAAACGCCAATAATGGTCCAGCCCATATGATAAAACGAATTCGATACCGATCCCCTAAAAAACCAAATGCCATTTGGCTACACGAATCGGTGATCCGCCAGATGATGTACCCATATAAGAACCCCTCTGGCTGCAATCCCATTTGCTCTTCCATCGTAGGCAGCAATGGCAGAATTGTGGTAGCAATAATGTCGACGGTAAAATGCGCCAAACATAGCAGCAATAGGATTTGTATGCAGATACGAGCGGGATTAGTCATGCGTCGCTCTGGCTTTCTAGGTATTGCATAAAATCTAAGACTCCCTCAATTTGCTCGAACTGTGAAACAAAATCAGCAGCTTCTTTGACTTCCGTAAATGCATTTGCGGGGCAGCCAAATGTTTCCACTCGATCGGCAATGGCTAAATCACTTGATGTGTCACCGATACCTGCTGTGCGTTTGGGGTCAATATTGGTTCGCGCCAATAATTGATCGATGCCCGACGCTTTGTTGATCTGTGGCAAATCACAATTGATATAGAATAGTGTAGGTGAGACTCGAAATTGCCACCCCCGCTTTTGAAACTCTGCCTTTAATGTTGGAATCACACCATGAATAACTTCAGGGTCGGGATGATAGAGCGTAACCGAGGCGGATTTTCCAGGCTGCAGAGTGACACCCTGATCCTGAAACATCTCTAATGACAATCGTTCGGCTGCGTGGACCATTTCCAGTTGGTCTTGGGTAATGGAAGGATCCATGCTGTATTGATTATCTCGCGGGTCGAATAGCCAAACCCCATTTTCGGCGACACACGGGATGTCACGATTTTGTAAAACTCGGCATAATGCTTCGACAAATGCAATCGGTCGGCCTGTGCAGAGCGTAAGTTTAGGACGATCGCCGTGCTGAAAGGCTAACTGGTTGTGTTGGGCAATTGTCGCCAGTTTTTCCAGATTCATTGGTGAGGAATCTTCAGGCGACAGGCAACCGTCGATGTCACTGATAATGAGGTCGTACATGGAGTGTTTAATCACCGTTGGGATTGAGTGATGGATTAAGTCGAAGTGAGATTGTCCAAGCTAGGATAGTGAGCCGAGTTTGTCGCAATAAATTCGGTTTGGATGTTTCCGTCTGTGTTAACAAGAATGGTACCATGCATTTGAGTGACATCGCCTACTGGTTTTCCCATTCCGCCACGAAACATCGCTCGCAGTCCCGGTAACCAAATTCGCCACCCCAGATATTGCGAGGGTGTTCCCTGTGGGATCTTGTATGCCTTGTATGCTTCTTGGTGCGGGTCACAAAGAACAGGCATGGTAAGTTGATATTTTTCTACAAGTGGAGCAGCTTGCTCTGGGGTTCCCATCAATAACACAACGGGTTGGATGTTGGCTGCCTGAAAATCCTCAAGGTTATTTTGCAAATCGACCATCTGCTCGCGACAGAACACTCAGCCCATATGCCGAGTGAAGTAAAACGCTGCCGACAATTCTGACCAGTACTGCGACAATTCCACAACGGTACCGTCATGTGTTTTTAAGGAAAGTTGTGGTGCTGGATTAGGGTCAGTCATTATCTTCGTGCTCTTTCAAGAATAAATATGTGAACGGACAATGAGATTGTGCGAGTTCTGCTAGTTTAGGGGTCGGGTTGTTGCCAAATACTCATACCACCATCCACCATCAACATATGCCCACAGACGTGTCGCGCTGCGTCGCTAACAAGGTACACGGCACCGTCGCCACAGACGTCCGCCGCGGGTACTTGACCATTGGGTGTGTGTTGTTGCATCCATTGCAAGAACTGAGGATCGTCTAAGGCGGCCGCTGTCAGCGGTGTATAAAAGAGACCGGGTGCTAGGCCGTTGACTCGGATGTTCAGCGGTGCAAGTGAAACGGCAAGTGTTTTTACCATAGTTTCCACAGCTCCTTTGGAAGTGTCATAGGCGGTATGCACGTCTTCCGCGAGCTTGCCGTTGATCGATCCAATAAAGAGAACACGCCCATTAGTAGCTTGCTGTACCCAGTGTTTGGAAAAATGTTGAGTTAAAAAATACCCGGCATACACGTTTAGTTGCATTGTTTTATCGAACGTAGCATAATCCATGTCGAGAAATGGCTTATCGATATATGTGCCTGCGTTGTTGACGAGGATGTCGATATCGGGATTCAACTCGAGTGCGTCAGCACACAGTTGTTGTGTGGCTTGCTGCACGTCACTGGCCAAATCAGCCGTCAATAATTCTGCGGTTTGTCCGGTTGTCTTGCATTGTTGCAGAGTTGCTTGTGCAGCGTCGTCATCATGTAGACCATGGATGATGACATTGGCACCAGCCTGTGCCATGGCGATAGCGATCGCTTGACCCACACCCTGAGTGGATCCCGTAATCAGCGCATTATGTCCCGTGAGGTCAATCATCAAAACCCTCCAACATTAATTCATCTTTTCGTCGCGAGGCCATACCTGATTTGAAATGTTGGCGGCAAACGGAAACATATTGGTCATTGCCGCCGATCTTGATTTGAGCACCTTGTTTGATGACATTTCCTGCATTGTCGAGGCGGAGGACCATATTGGCTTTGCGGCCACAATGACAAATGGTTTTCAATTCGGTTAGGTCGTCAGCCCATGCGAGTAGTTGTTGGCTACCTGGAAAGAGTTCTCCTCGAAAATCGGTCCGCAAGCCATAGCAAAGGACGGGAATATTGAGTTCGTCGGTAACGTCCGTAAGTTGTATGACTTGTGCTTTTTCCAAAAACTGAGCTTCATCAATCAGCAGACAATGAATATCGACTGTAGATGCGATGTCGCGGACGAGATGAAACAGATTATCGGTGTTGTTGAAAATAGTTGCAGGTTGACTGAGCCCGATTCTTGAAGATACATGCCCATCACCACTGCGAGTGTCGATGGAAGGCGTTAGCACCAACGTTTCCATGCCTCGTTCTTGGTAGTTATAGCTAGCTTGTAACAGACTTGTTGACTTACCAGCATTCATCGTTGAGTAATAAAAATACAATTTTGCCATGCGCAATATTGTACACGATGCCTTTGCCCGAGGCGTCCCCCACGACTATCGCACTCCGTGCTGATAAAAGTATATCCCAGAGATGGCCGTGACTGTGGCGGCGATCCCCAGAAACATCGTGTTGTAACCTGCCACGACGACAATCCAAGCGATGATAGGCATTCCCAAGACCGCAGAGCAGTCAAACGCCATCATTGCTAGAGCCGTTCCTGTGCCACGGTGCTTAGCTGGAAATGATTCGAGTGTCAGGGAAGTCATGCAGTGATACGAAAGACCGTGTCCGGTGCCGCAACAAAATGCCGGGATGATCAGAGCCCACAACCGATCTGGTGTGATAAAACAATAACCGATGTAACCCATGACCATCGCAATAATACCCACTAACAAAACTTTACGACGACCGATGCGGTCTGGTGCACTTTTCAAAAGCAAGCGGATCGTAATGCCCCAGCCCGCATAAATTATGTAGAAAACCGTAATGAATCCGACTGTGCCAAAAACGGGTTCCGTTAGCTTTTCGTCTAAAACAAACTTCTTTAATAAGTGTAACGGGACGGTCATGCTCAAACCAAAAGCAGCGTTAACGTAGATAATACTACCGGGCCAATATTTTTTGGCGGTCGTCAAAAATCGCCACAGACTTAATGTACCTTTTGCTCGATTGCCACGGGTCGCTGGCATGAAAAGCAGGATGACCATCGAGGTTAATATGCACCCAGAACCTGTCCAGAAGAATAGCTGAAAATTTTCAATAGTTGGTTGAGTTCCTAAAATAGATTCTCCCAATAGTGGGCCAATAATAAATCCAAAAAAACCACTGATGCCTAGAATCCCAATCGCTTCGGTGCGGCGATCTACCGGCGTGGTCACCGTGATATAGGTAATAGAACTAGTAAAGACGCACGCGACGCCCAAGCAGATGATTCCGCGGGAAATATAAAGTAACGCGTTTACATCGGTGATGAAGAGGTTGGAGAGGAAGCCTACAAGGAAAAATATATACCCGACCAGCCACATGTTTTTTGAGCCGAAGCGATTGACCATTTGGCCGAGCCAAGGTCGCGCTAAAAAGCTAATAATGACGCCGCTTGAGGTGATGTAACCAAGTTCGATTAACGCACGTTCACGGTCCGTGTGTAAATATTCGATCCATTGTGCGTAATGCACAAGCAGTGTGTTGGCCGGGACAAACAACAGATTGCTAACAAACGCTAAGGCAAATGAACGATTATACAGTTTGCCTGCTGTGGGCGAGATCTTTGTGGTGGACATGATGCAGAGCGGTAGGCAATGACAGGTGGGAAAACGCAATTGCTCAGTCTAACATTAAATGTAAACCTGATGCATTGCGGGATATTTTATAGTGACAAATACGACTCTCACGCATCACTAGCGTCAATGAGCGGAAATGTGATTTGAAACGTGGTGCCTTGGTCTGCTGCACTGATTACCTCGACTTCGGCACCGAAAGCGTTTACGAGGTGTTTAACGATAGCAAGACCCAACCCAGTGCCACCTAATTGACGTGAACGAGCTTTGTCGACGCGGTAAAATCGCTCAAAAACTCGATCCTGATGATCGACGGGTATCCCAATCCCGGTATCGATTACCTGCAGATGTACGGCCTGTGGTTCTGCTTGAATATTAACTGTCACGGTACCATCTTCGGGGGTATATTTCAGTGCGTTGTCGACAAGGTTGTCTAGGATTTGTGTTAAGCCATCTGCTTCGGCAAAGACCCAAACAGAGTCGCTTTGATTGGAAACCAATGTGATGTTTTTCTTGGCTGCGTGCGACTGGTGATCATTAACGCACCGTTGGGTAATTTCCGTCAGATCTACAGACGCAAAATCAGTTACATTTTCCCCCGATTCCAGTCTTGCGATACTTAATAAATCCTGAATCAATAGATTAAGGCGGTCTGATTGTTCGACGATACGCGTTAGGAACAGCATATTGTTATCGTCATCATGAATCGCACCGTCAATCAACGTTTCCGCAAATGCTTGAATGGATGCTAAAGGCGTTTTCAATTCATGCGAGACATTTGCCACAAAGTCGCGCCGCATGTTCTCTAATCGATGAATCTCCGTGATGTCATGAAATACAATAATCACACCAGGATTTTTTGAACTAGAGGAGTGGCTTGAACTGGGAATCGCCGACGCACTCAAAGAGAGATGTTGTTCATGGGGCGTTAGTAGTTCAATCTTGCCATGAAATGGTTCGTCACTTTTACGTGCTTTGTGCACCGTTGTTTCAATCATTTGGTTCCGTAATACTTCCCAAATCGGCCGCCCTTCATCCCGATTTACATCCAAAGAAAACATACGGCATACGGCTTCGTTGGCAAAACGGATACAGTCAGATCCATCGACCGCAATAACTCCTTCCTTCATACCTTCGAGTACTACAAGCAACTCGTTATGATTTCGTTCGAGCTGACGCATGCGTTTGCTGAGTGTTTTACTGAGGTTGTTTAACGTTTGTCCGAGTTCGTCAAATTCGTTACCTTTGGATAGGTTACGTGGCTTTTTGATTTGGCCAGAAGTCAATTCGCGAGCTTCTTCGATAAGTTGCACGACGGGTTTAGTCATTTTTGAAATTCCAATTCCCGCGATACCGAGACCACCGACAATAATGATAAACACGAGTGTCGCAATTTTTAGTTTTATATTGGCGACCTGATCAGAAACGTGCTGTGTGTTTACAGCCACACGGACACAACCGACCGCGGCGTCTTGATGCTCAATCCGGTAGGCAACGTACAGCATTTCAATTTTCAATGAATCACTAAAACGTGTGCTACTTCCGTTGCCAGTCTGCAAGGCTGCAATCAATTCGGGTCGGTCACGATGATTGTTCAGTTGCAGTGGATCTTTGTGCGAGTCCGCAACCACTCGCCCCTGTGTCGCAACCAACGTGATACGGGTGTTCAATTGCGGTGCAATGGTTTCGATTACACTTTGGAAATTGTCAATGTTCTGGTGTGTGAGAGCTTCAGTGGCTGGACTCTGCAACGATATTGCTGTATTACGCAAACGCAATTCAAGTTGGTTGATTATTTGTTCATGCTGCCAGTGAATGGTAGTGGCACCACCGATAACGCTGCCGAGCACAATCAGCAGCGAAAAATAAATGAATGGCTTCCAGAATAATCGTGTTGACCACATAAGGTTGATTTCAAGTTAATAATTGACAGGGAAGAAATTAAAAAGCGTTTCTGCGCATCTGCCGTTAAATTGTGTTATTGGTTTTTATAGCGATATCCGATTCCATGGACGGTCTCGATAAACTCGCCACAGTCGCCTAGTTTTTTACGGAGAGCTCGAATATGTACGTCGATGGTTCGTTCCAGCACGATGGTGTCATCACCCATAATGGCATTCATCAGGTCGGCTCTGTTAAATACTCGCCCAGGGTGTTTCATTAAGTGCCACAGTAAATCAAATTCGGTTGGTGTAAATGCAATGTCTTCATCGCCCACGGTCACTTTGAATTGAATGCGATCTAAGACAATTCCGTCGGCGGATAGTTGGCCGTCCTCATCGTCCGTGGACCCTTCCGTACGTCTTAGTAAGGACTTGATACGTTCCAACAGGATACGCATTTTGAATGGTTTGGTGACATAATCATCGGCTCCCATTTGGAACCCAACGAGCTGATCGATTTCTTCGCCGCGGGCGGTCATCATTAATACAGGAAGGTGTTTGATGAGTGGATCGCTGCGAATATGTCGGCAGACTTCAAACCCATCCATGCCCGGTAACATGATGTCAAGCAATACAATGTCTGGGACATGTTTGCGTACGCCTTCGAGACCCTCGGTGCCTTCGTCAAAAACGAGAACCTGGTATCCACGCGACTCGAGATTATATGTCAGAATCTCTTGTTACGAAGGTTCATCTTCGATTAT
>JAYZBF010000028.1:0-6202 GCA_036338835.1 Planctomycetota bacterium | reverse complement strand
AAATACAACCAACGCCAATCATCCACATCGGTGTCAACCAACTCTGTAACTTCGGAGACACGTCCAGTGCCAGCGGTGCGTACAATCCAATTTGATACAACAGGCTTTGCAGCATTTCAATAGATGCGTTCATTCGTCTTCCAATGTGTTTTTAGAAATAATATATGTTCAATTTGATACTGGTTTAGTTTTCTACGTATTGTCGACAATACGCAGTCAATACCCACTTCGTTCAGATGTGCTCAATACAGGACGGTGAATTCTGCAAACCCGCCGCTTGCGACCTCAATCGTTGTATTAGTTTCCTTAATTAGTCCGCCCATTCTTTCTTGTACAGACGCAATAAACTGTGCCACCTCTTCACCGTCACCTTCAATTACCAACTCAACAGTCCCATCCTTCAAATTACGGGCGTGGCCATAGACGCGATAAGATCTTGCCTGCATTTTTGCTGCATGCCTAAATCCGACGCCTTGAACCCGCCCTTTAAATATCACTCGGTTCCGAACCACATTGCTAGCCTTTATTGACTTCCTAATACGTCTATTTTGACGGTGTTAAACTGCGGACAAGTCCATATGTATAATTGTCACTCACAAATTTGCCAAATTGACCTAAGGTAGGGCTAGTACTTAGAAAAACTTGCCGCGGGCGTCTTTTTTTAGGGTCTATATCAATCACAATGATATTGACGCTTAGCTACAGCACGCAGTACTGTTTGCGACATGCAAATACCTCGCCATATTATCCGTTTATGCTACGCTTTCCACCTGCACTCTTACCGGTCGGTCGCGATGGCCACCTCACGGATTCGCCTCCGCTGCCTTGCACGGCGTTTAGCAATTCTCCCCCTTTTCGCGCTTTGCTCGGTGCATGCAAACGCCCAATATCAATCAGTTAAAATCCCAAATACAAGTAACAACAGTGTACTGCTACTCCGTAACGGGCAGACTTTCACCGGTGTGATAGTCAAATCATCTGCAATTCAACCACATTACACATTGATCGATAAATCGGGCAATCAACTACGATTTCCTAACGATCAAGTCGAGTTCGTGAGCGACTCGCTCCTTGAAGTCTATGCCTATCGCCGTGCCACACAAATTCGCAACAACGCACCCGCTTGTCTTGCACTAGCACAGTGGTGCATGCAAACGCGTTTATTTGATCAAGCACAGGAGCAAATTGATAATGCCATCTCTATTGCCGGTCGCACGACGACCAGCACACGGCTTGAAGTTCGCCTAGACCTATTACGTTTACCCCCCACCGGTCATGCATTGCAATCTACTGGCACCACCGCATCACCGCAAATTATCAGTGCTGATCAAGTTCGACAACGCATCGACCAGTTCCCCGATGGTGTTGTGCGCCAATTCATCCGCTCAGTTCAACCTTTGTTACTGAACCGCTGCGCGCTGGCTAGTTGCCATGGTCCCAGCCCAAAATCCGGCTTTGTACTTTTCCGCACCACATCAACACGCCCTATTCCGCATCGTGTTAGCCAGCGTAATTTATACAACACACTAGCCACCCTGGACCTGCTTCAACCGGAGAACAGTTCACTCCTCACCGCCGCCACCACCGTCCACGGCGGGCAGAAACAACCTGCACTAAACATTGATGCATCTCACGCGATTGGACACCTGGTGAATTGGGTTCGAATCGTGGCATCAACTCCAGCTCACAACATCAATTCAATATCGTCGGAACCGCCCCTGACTCAGGGTCCTATCTTGTACCAGCATGTTGATCCCCAACGTACCGAGAAGATGCAGACACCTGATTCGAAACTGCCGGCGAAAATACGAAATGCACCCGTGGTTCCCAATAAACTACAACAATGGATGCAATCGCGACAACCCCAGCAAACGCAATCTGCTTTAGGGCTCGGCGTAGTCCTCCCCGTAGAAATGCAAGGACCAACTTTTGGCTCCATGAAAATTTCACCGACACAGCGTGTCAACCTCACGCCAGAGATCGGCGGTAACTTTTCATTTCCTAGCGAACGAAAGTTTCTGCAAACCGGTAATCCGAAATAGACGGTACTGGACCCCTCTTAGTAAGCATCAAAACGTCTGACGCAGCCCTTCATGATTCGCTGCCTATTGGCATTCTCGCGATTTCATATCATACTATATTGTAGGTGGGCAATTCCATATTTGGCTTACCAAGATTATTGCGGTTTGCATAGCTACCACTATTCAACCAAAAATACCCGCCTTGGCGCAGTAAATCTACCAATCGGCATCCTTATCAACTATTATTACATCCATGCGGTTACTTACCGAATCCGCAAACAAGCCCACTATTTTCAGTTCATTTAACACGAGCACCTTAAACGCAGATGGAACAGCAACCACAGGACCCACAGAACCGACCACAACGAGGTGGCTTGCCTAGAATCTGGGTGATCATCTTTATCATTCTCCTGATCAGCATGTTTGTGTTACGCTCGGCCGCCCCAACCAAGGTGCGTTACAGCGATTTCCGAGACTACCTCACGACAGCAGCAGATAGCAAAAACGATGATACTACTGAGATCGACCGTGGGGATATCAAACTCGTCGAACTGGCCAACTCGAACTACGCAATCGTCACCTTTCATCAAGCGAAGACTGTAACAAACATCATCGGCGATGTCGTTGATGAACAGTCGACGGTTCAGGTCGACATCCCGCCAAATGACAGCTCACGCGGCCAATTAGAGCAACTGCTCGAAGGGAATATCGGTGGCGACACAAAGCTCCCCCGCGTCGAATACCTTCATCTCCCACCTGACGATACTGCATCATTTCTATTAATGATTGCTGTCATGCTCCCAATTATCATACTGGTCTTTTTTTGGATTTCCTATCGTCGCAGTCAAAATCAGTTTATGGGTGGCGGGTTTTTATCCGGATTTGGCAAAAGTACTGCCAAGCGATATGACAAAGAGGAACATCCAATTACGTTCAAAGACGTTGCCGGGCAAAAAGCCGCCAAAGCGGATTTGTTGGAAATCGTTGAATTTCTGCAATCCCCCGAGAAATATCAAAAGCTAGGTGGAAGAGTACCCAAAGGTGTTCTCTTAAATGGACCTCCGGGAACCGGTAAAACCTTATTGGCGAAAGCCGTCGCCGGTGAAGCGGGTGCACCGTTCTTCTCGATCAATGGTTCTGAATTTATTCAAATGTTCGTTGGCGTGGGGGCCAGCCGAGTACGCGATTTATTTCAAAAGGCTAAGGAAGCTGCTCCGGCCATTATCTTCATCGACGAGATCGACGCAGTCGGCCGTCAACGAGGAGCCGGAGTCGGCGGGGGGCACGATGAGCGTGAACAAACCCTCAACCAAATTTTAAGTGAAATGGATGGCTTTTCGACCACGGATTCGGCGATCGTCATAGCCGCAACAAATCGCCCTGACGTATTAGACCCAGCGCTGTTACGTCCCGGTCGATTCGATCGGCATGTTACCGTTGGAATGCCGACTCAAAAAGGACGCGCAGGGATTTTTAAAGTGCACGTACGTGAAGTCCCCCTCGCCGATGACGTCGACCTCGATCGACTAGCCGCAGGTACTGTTGGGCTAACTGGCGCTGATATCCGTAACATGGTCAATGAAGCGGCATTGTGGGCCGCTCGCCACGATAAGACTTGCGTAGACATGTCTGATTTCGATTACGCGCGAGACAAGATCCTAATGGGTGCTAAACGCGAAGAAGTCCTGACTGCTGAAGACAAAGAGAAAACGGCCTACCACGAGGCTGGGCATACACTTGCGTCATGGTTCCTTAAAGGTGCCGATCGAGTGCACAAGGTTACAATCATACCGCGTGGGCGGTCGCTAGGATCCACGCAAATGTTACCCGAGGAAGATCGAGTCTCCATGTCGCAGACACAACTCGAAGACCATCTTGTTGTGCTACTTGCCGGTCGGGCTGCGGAACACCTCATCTATGATGAGACAACCGTTGGCGCTGAAAACGATCTGGAGCGAGCAACTTCAATGGCGCGGCGAATGGTCACGCGTTGGGGAATGAGCGAGAAGCTGGGGCCAGTAAACTACAAACTCTCAGATGAAGATCCATTTTTAGGGCGGGAAATTCACGCTCAGCGACAATTCAGTGAACACACGATGGAGATGATTGACCAGGAAGTCACAACCTTTTTGCATCGCGCGTCCCAGCGAGCGGGTGAATTTCTGGTCGAATATCGCCAACAACTCGAAATCGTTACCTTGGCATTGCTTGAACGTGAGGAGTTATCGGAAAATGATCTTACCGAACTTATCGGCCCGTCGGTTCATCCCATCCCTAAATCACTTGCTGCCGATGTAGCTGACGAGCACGTCGACAGCGATACGCCAACCTCTTCGGACCAAGTAGATCACACAAACGTGGAAGATGAAACTATGTCCGCGACTGAGGACCAGGAAGCAGTTGAATCCGAACTTGCCACACAGGAATGTACATCCGACAGGCCACAAGTGCCCTCGGAGTCAATCGCGAACACAGTGGACCCGTCCAATACCGATGAGCCCGACACCACGGATCCCGCGACGACGTGAATAACAGCTTGATCCTTTACAGTGCTAGAGGTGCGATCGATGGCTAAAGATAAAAAACCGAAAAAGATCCGTACCGCACTCAAAAAGCGACACCAGTCCCGACAACGAACAGGAAATCTTACTCGAGAGTTTCAACAGCACGGCTTTGAAGACGAGTCGCCGGAAACCCGTGAACGCATATCCGGTAAGGGAGACCTTACCAGGCACCGCACAGTGGTCGGAGTTGCAGCGAACACCGATGACACCGGATTGCAGGTTCACCTGAACGTTGACGATTCCGATACGCTTGCCGGTCGAGTGCTACGCGTACATGGACTAGAAAGTGTCGTGCTTAGCGAAAATGGGATCGAATACCGCTGTGCCATCCGCGGACTATTAAAAAACATGGATACTGACCAGCGTAACGTAGTTGCCACTGGTGATCGTGTTACAATTCGTCCGGAACCAGAGTCCGATTCAAGCGATATACAGCAAGGAATGATCGTACGTATTGAACCCCGTTATGGTGTCATTAGTCGGGCAAGTCGCGGCCAGCAACACGTCATCGTCACCAATGTCGATCAAATCGTGATCGTCGCCAGTCTCGCTGAACCTGACCTCAAACCCAACCTGATCGACCGATTTTTAATTACAGCCGAACGCGTTGGGTGCCAAAGTATCGTTTGTCTAAACAAAACGGATTTGATCGATCCTGCAGAATTGCAACCACTAGCCGGAGTTTATGGCCAGCTTGGATATCATACTCTTTTCAGCTCGACAACCTCGGGGCAAGGCATTGAGGAACTTCGTGCGCTGTTACGAGATAAACAATCGGTAATTGTCGGCCAATCTGGAGTAGGGAAGTCATCGCTATTAAACGCTATTGATCCCAAGCTCAAATTGGCAACCGCGGTCGTTAGTACGGATAATCAAAAAGGAAAACATACCACTACAGGCGCGTCCTTGATTGCGATACACTCCGGCGGCTTCGTCGTGGATACCCCCGGGATCCGTCAATTCCAACTTTGGGATGTGATTGCCGAAGAAGTGGCCGGATTCTATCGCGAAATCAGACCCTTTATCAACAAGTGCAAATTCCCAGATTGCACCCACGTTCACGAAGCAGACTGCGGTGTCAAACATGCCGTTGCCGATGGACTGATCGATATACGACGATATGATAGTTACTGTCAAATACGAGATGACGATTCTGCTCGATAGCTATCGTCGACGATTACATCCAAGGATTCCAATTCGATGCTACCTACGAAACTCCATCTAACCACTATCCCCATACTGCTAACAATCTTTTCTCTATTTACGGTCCCATTGATGGCAACGCCGCCTAATATAATCGTGATTATGGCGGACGATTTGGGCTATGGAGACTTATCGAGCTACGGTGCGAAAGATCTGCAATCCCCTCACATCGATCAGCTTGTACAACGGGGTTTAAATTTCACGGAGTTCTACGCAAACTGTCCAGTTTGTTCGCCCACTCGCGCTTCATTTATAAGTGGACGCTATCCAGAATTGGTCGGTGTACCCGGCGTTATTCGCACCCATCCAGAAAACCACTGGGGTGAATTGAGCCTCGGTATCCCTACGGTCGCGTCACAACTCCACGACGCGGGATACCAAACCGCGCTTATCGGCAAATGGCATCTCGGCCTC
>JAYZBF010000027.1:0-9497 GCA_036338835.1 Planctomycetota bacterium | reverse complement strand
TAAGATTAAAGGCTTGATTCGATGGAGTGAAGCAAACGCGGGCGCGATCGAAGTTGGTTGTGATGAAGACAACTTGCATTTCCTTGATTTACCGTTTTATCGGACTGGTACAGTAGAAAAGCGACCAGTCGGTGATGTGGATGAGGCAATAATTGTGAGTTTACTTCAACGAATTCAACCGGACATTATTTATGTTGCTGGCGATTTGTCAGATCCCCATGGCACGCATCGGGTATGTGCGGAAGTGATCTTGGGCGCAATTCACCAAATGCTAAACAACGGCGAAGCGGTACCGGACGTATTGTTGTATCGTGGTGCTTGGCACGAATATGCGATCCATGAAATTGATATTACGGTCCCACTGAGTCCGGCTCATCTTATGAAGAAACGCAAAGCGATTTTTATGCATGAAAGCCAGAAGGACGAAGCACTGTTTCCCGGTTCAGATCCGCGTGAATTTTGGCAACGTGCCGAAGACCGCAATAAAGGAACGGCCAAAAAATTCAATGACTTAGGCCTCCCCGAATTTCTTGCCATCGAAGCGTTTCAGCGGTGGACGGGACAAACGCTGTAAGCAGACATTGCTTTTGGCATACATTGATTTGCTTGTCTGCTAGAACCAAGCATAACCATAGATGAAATCATGAATGACATTGTCCGACAAGAAGTAACTACGACTGCTGACACGATTGTTGTCAAAGTGGGTACGCGCGTCTTGACGGATGAACAGGGTCGACTGGACTCGCAACGCATTGCTAGTTTGGCTGCGCAGTTGAGTCAGCTCGCCTCGCAGTCAAAAAAAGTTGTTCTCGTTAGCTCGGGCGCGGTCGCTGCTGGAATGAATCGATTGCAATTGGATATTCGGCCAGCAGACCTCGCTGTCTTACAAGCAGTGGCTGCCGTCGGACAAACCGAGATGATGCAAGCCTATCAGCAGCAGTTTGAAACGCACCAACAAATTGCCGCTCAAGTGCTGTTGACCGCGACCGAACTTGATGACCGCGCGAGTTATTTGAATGTTCGCAATACGCTATTAGAGTTGTTGAATCTAAACATTATTCCTATTGTGAACGAAAATGATACGGTTGCCGTTGAAGAGCTGCAAACAACGTTCGGCGATAATGACCACTTAGCGGCGTTGGTCACTAATCTACTCGGAGCTCAGTTGCTGCTCATCCTGTCAAATGTTGATGGACTCTATATGGGTTCACCAGAAGGTGCGCAAACAGAAATTCTAGAGACGGTGGCTGCGGTTGATGATACGATCCTCAGTTATGTCGAGGATACCAATAACGCGCTGAGTCGCGGCGGTATGAGTAGCAAGTTGCATGCGGTAAAGATGGTGACGTCTGCTGGGGAGAATGTGGTGCTCGCGAATGGCCATGAGCCGGATGTTATTACTCGTATCTTGGAGGGTGAATCGGTCGGTACGTTATTCTTGGCCGAAGGCAAAACATTGAGCCCTTGGAAACGCTGGCTACGATTTTCGGCGCAGTCGCAAGGGACAGTGATACTCGACGCCGGTGCTTGTACAGCGATTGAGACAGGGGGTAAGAGTTTGCTTGCGATTGGAATTGTTGAATTTAGCGGTGATTTTTCCAAGGGTGATGTCATTTCGATTTGCAATGCCCAAGGTCTTGAACTGGCACGTGGATTGACCAATTACGACTCTACTGAGATCGCAAAAATACGAGGACAACAGAGCACCGCATTTCAGGAAATCTTAGGCTATTGCCCTTATGACGAAGTTATTCACCGAGATAATCTAGCAGTTGTGCTAAGCTAAGCCTGCTTGAACTCGCAATTCGACCTCAGCACAACCAATCAAGGGAAGCACAGAAAATAATTTATCTGTGGGCGAGTGCTTAACCCAACTGGGAACCTGGTTTTAGCTGGTAGCCACGAAGAAATTCGTCAATTTCCAGCACTCGTTTTCCGGCGGGTTGGATGCGACTAATACTGATACATCCCTCGCCGGTAGCCACCCAAAGATTTTCCTTGTCGTCGTCGTTCCCATTGGCAACTACGGTGCCTGGTTTGACATCGACATCTGCGGACAAATCTTCGGCAATTGCCATTTCAGTGATGATTAGTCTCAGCGGCTTGCCATTTTCTCGTTGCCATTGTGTAAAGCATCCGGGCCACGGGCGGAGACCACGATGTAAGTTGAGGATGGCCGCTGCCGGTTTGTTCCAAGGGATGTTACCAAGTTGTTTGTGAAGTCGAGGCGCTTGGGTGACCAAGTTCTTATCTTGTAAGGTGCCAATCGTTGATGTTTGATCCCACTTGGCTAGAATTTCAATGGCGTCGATGACCGCGGGCGCTCCGAGTGCGGCCAGTCGATGTTCAAGTTCTTCTGCTGTTTCAGTTGCTCCAATAGCAACTTCTGATTGGCACAGCGCTGGTCCACCGTCTAACTTGGGTGTCATGTGGATGACCGTTACACCAGTTGTGGCATCGCCGTTAATGATGGCCCATTGAACAGGCGCTGCACCACGATATTTTGGCAATAGTGATCCATGAAGATTAATTCCACCAAGTGGCGTGACTCCAAGCGCGGCGGGGCTGAGGATTTGACCAAAATCACAAACGACTAATAGATCAGCTTGCAAGTCAGCGAGTTCAGCAACGACGTTTGTTGCATTAACGTCTGCAGGGTCCATTAATTTTAGATCGTATTGATTCGCTGCTTCGCGGAGCGGATTGGCGGCAGGTTTTTTACGACCTCGTGGGGGTGGCAACGGACGAGTCACGACGACGGGGACGTCATGGCCGGCTGCTAAAATTGACTCAAACATTGGAACAGCGAAGGGACCGGTGCCCATAATAATAATACGCATATGTGACCTCCCTCTCATGGTTCCAATTGGTTCTTAAATGGTCTCGTGGGCAATCAAGCGGGTTGTGTGCAGAATCTATCTTCCCACTCTGCAAGTTTTGCATGGATCGCTTCGTCACTTTCAATAATGCCACCCTGTTGCCGACTTGCAAACTCGAGTTCAAATTCCTGAATGTCAGCTTGCAGCGTTTTTAAGCTTAGTGGATTCATGCGATCGAGGAACATGATACCATCTAAGTGGTCCGTTTCATGTTGCACGACACGAGCAAGCAAGCCATCGAGATCCATACTGATTGTATTTCCCTGCAGACCGAATGCTTCGACGTGAATTGTGCGGGAGCGGTTTACTGGGCCATAAACGCCCGGCAAACTCAAACACCCTTCGTCTTCGATTTCGCTTCCCTTGCCTTTGCTGAGCACGGGATTAATGAATACGAGTTTTTCACTTTCTTCGGCATCAGCGGAAGTATTGACGATAAACAATCGCAAGGGCAGATTGACTTGATTCGCCGCTAGACCCACACCTTGAGCGGCATACATCAATTCAAACATTTCGGCAACGATGTCACGTAACTCAGAATTGATCCGTTGAATTGTTTTTGATTTGTAGCTCAGCGTCGGATGTGGATGTGTAATGATTTCCATAAGCCAATGTGCATTTATAATAGTTTATGTTTTAATGAATATGTATTATGCGGATAGGCATCCGTTATGGGTACCCATTCAAGTGTAAAACGGACCACGAATCCGCCAGCATTGGACGGATGACTACGAATGATTGGCGAAAAGTATGAGTGGCAATGAATGAGTGTTGAAAACCCACCTGACAATTTAAATATGTCGAACGTGGATTCAATTCCGATTCGCGGACCGGTGGGCAATGGCCAACGCGATTTCATGGAAAATCTCTCGTCGACGGATGACTTGTTTTATTACCAAACAGCCCGCCCAGCGGCATTGTTAGGTAGTCTCGTTCTGCATGCTGTAATTCTTGTTTTAGTGCTACTGTCAGTTACCGCCACGACATTTAACGGTGCGGCCAAAGAAGAGGTGCGGTCGGGAGGCATTGTTTTAGTCGAGCAAATCGGTGAGAAGCCTGAATACTTTCAAGATGCAACAACCAACAACCAAAATACAGAGATGCTGCAAACAGACATCACTGAACAGCCGTTACTGAAAAACAGTACGGCAAAAAGCCAAAACTCAGAGGGAGCCGACGTTGATTTGCCAGGTGGGTTACCCAATATGGACCTGCCCGGATTAAATGGAAGTGGAGACGATAAAATAGAGTTGCCGTCCTTGGATGATCTAACGGGTAACCGGACTCAGAAAAATGGTGAATTTGGTGCTGTACAGACTGGCGTATTCGGAACAAAAGGCACCGGTTCACGCTTTGTCTATGTCTTTGATCGATCGGGATCAATGTCGGGATACGGGGGTCGCCCGATGGCGGCAGCCAAACAGCAGCTACTGCTAAGCGTAGGAGATTTGCAAGAGAACAATCAGTTCCAAGTGATTTTTTATAACGAGCGGCCCGTCGCCCTAAACCCATTATCTCCCGCACCGCCCAAGTTACTGTATGGCACGCCGGAAAACCGTGAATATGCGATGAACTTTGTGCAGCAAATAAAACCGGATGGCCGTACGAACCACGTTGCCGCACTGGATCTCGCCCTTAAAATGAATCCCGATACTATTTTTTTTCTAACCGATGCTGATGAACCTCAATTGACGACCAGCGAGCTCACTCGAATTTCACGAAAAAACGCCTCAATACGTGCTTCTATTAATACAATTCAATTTGGTGTTGGTCGGCGAACGGGCCAGCAAAATTTCCTCCGACAATTGGCAAGTGAAAATGGTGGGCAATACGCTTATGTCGACTTGAGGGAATTAGTACCAATACGTTAACCTTGCCTCGGTGTGATCCTGCACGTGGAATTATATATGTTTTGCAATCTTCATTACTTCGGTCGCTATGTTTGCAGTGCACTAATACTGTGCCTGCCGCTGCTAGCTGCTGCGCAAAATGAGTCTGACCTCGTGATTGTATGGGACGCCAATCGAGAGAATCAACTCAAAGTGTCCGGTCAGATTATCGAATATACAAATACCGCTATGTCCGTCAAATTACCCTCAGGCGGGGTACGACAATTAGAATCCGATCGTATCATAACCATGGTGACGGCTTGGCGGGCGGAGTATCAGGAAGCGGAGGATTTGTTTCATGAAAGACAATATGATCGAGCGGAAAAGGGCTTTCGGCAAGCCTATGCTGTGGAGACACGAGAATGGATAAAGGAACGAATTCAGGCGCGTATTCTAGGGTGCTTGCGAGCCCAAGGAAAATGGTCTTCTGCGGCGCGGTTTTACGCTGACGAATTACGGAAAACAAATCCTCTGACACCCTACCTAGACGTGATTCCCATTGTCTGGCATACCTTGATTCTCTCTCCGACCATGCAGAACCAAGCAATGGCACTACTTGATAGTTCAGATCTAAATGACCGGTTGATTGGAGCGAGCTGGTTACTGGCTTCATCGATGCGAGCAGAGGCGGTCAGTGTACTAACGCAATTGGAACTAAACACGAACAAACGAATTGCAATTCTGGCGACCGCACAACTTTGGCGCACCAAACTTCCGGTAGCATTAAATGCAGATCTCGAAAAATGGCAAAATGCGATTAACCGTTTACCGTTAGCCTATCAAGCTGGCCCCTATTATGTGCTGGGTCAACTTCAACAGCAGCAAGGTGAATCCGAATTGGCGGTGTTGACTTGGATGCGAGTTGTTATTCTGTATCCGCACGGACATCAATTAAATGCTGAGTCATTGCTGGCTGCGATCAAAGCGCTGCGACAACTCGAAAAGCCGACTCAGGCCATTACCCTGTGTCGGGAATTACAAAATAGATACCAATCCACTATCGCAGCGTCTCAAACAAGTCGCTTGATTAAACAACTTCAACAGTTACAGCTTGACCTAAAAGCTGACAGCGAGAAGTAATTAAAAGGAGAGAGATTTTGAAACGGTTCAATTGGTTTATACTTGCCGTGACCACCGGCCTACTTGTCCTGATGATTCGCATGTCTGCCGTCGCTCAAGACACCGCCACGGGGGCAGGTGATCCCGCGTCCAAAGGCTTGCTGGACATTATCTTTTCCGGCGGACTCACTGGGATGGCAATTTTGATATTGTTGCTCGGGCTGTCGCTGACGGCAGTCTACCTCGTGGTCGATCATATACTTACCCTGCGAGCATCGGAGATCATGCCGGTTGACTTAGGAGTGCAATTACGTGAATTGCTGAGCAATGGAAAATACCGCGAAGCAGATGCTGTATGTCGTGAAACTCCTTGCTTTCTTAGTTTTGTTATTAGTCATGGACTAGGTGAACTGGAAGGGGGTTGGTCGGCGGTTGAAAAAGCGATGGAAGATGCGATGGCTGAACAATCAGCGAGGTTGTTTCGCAAGATCGAATACTTATCAGTGATTGGCAATATCGCGCCGATGGTCGGGCTGTTAGGAACGGTTACGGGTATGATCTTTGCATTTCAGCAAGTGGCCGCAACCCAAGGTGGTGCAGGCGCTGGAGATTTGGCTGAAGGGATTTATCAAGCACTGGTGACCACGGTGGGTGGATTGATCGTGGCGATTCCGTCGCTTGGTGCATTCGCTATTTTTCGCAATCGGGTCGACCACTTGGTTGCCGAAGCAAGCTATGTCGCTCAACATACGATGTCACCCGTCAAACGCGCGGCGCGATCACGAGGCAAACAACGTTCAACACCAGCCGCCCCGCCTGTGCAATCATAAAAACAACATTATCGGACTCAACTACATATTAGTTTATGTCAGTAAAATTTAGCCATAGGGCAAAAGCATTATGAAGACGCCAAGATATGCTCGATCAAAGGAGACCGGATTCAATATGACTCCGATGATCGATGTTGTATTCTTGCTGATCATCTTTTTCTTGGTATCAAGCCATCTCGCTAGGCAAGAAACGCAATTGGAATTGGATTTACCGGAAGCAAGTTCGGGCGAACAAGTCGAAGTGACTACGGCACCGCGAGTGGTGGTTAACGTTACCGAGTTTGGTGAGTTTATGTTGGCAGGACGGCAGGTGACCGCCGAACAACTACAACAGCAATTGGGCAATCGCATTCGTAAAGAAGGGCGTGAGCTGGAGGTGCGAATTCGCAGCGATCGGAATATTGCATTTGCGAAAGTCCGACCAATCATGTTGGCATGTGCTAAGGTCGGAATTTGGAATGTCACCTTTGCCGTCTATCAGGCCATGGAGGCTCCCCGATGAGACGACCCTCTGTATTCCATCGCGATCAAGGTGGCCTTGAAATCAAAATGACACCCATGATCGATGTCGTTTTTTTGTTACTTGTCTTTTTTGTGTGGACGGCGAGTTTTCATGCTGTGGAATATTTACTACCGAGTTCTCTTAGTCAGCAGCTTGGTAACGCGGCGGTTATCGATAGTCCGCCGCCGGAAGTGGAGTTCGAGGATGTTATCGTGCGGATTCTATGGCAAGATGATCAGGTAGTCTGGCAAGTTAACGGTCAAGATGTTTTAAGTTTGGACGAAGTAAAACAACGTTTGCAGTTGGTGGCTGGCATTAAGACGGACGCGCCGGTACTTTTGCATCCGGATGAGGAAGTTCCTGTGGGTGATGTTATTGATGTATACGACATTTCCAGAATCGCAGGTTTTGACAAAATTCAGTTTGCGATTGCCCAATAGGTAGTAGGTGTTGATATTAGGCATGTGAAATCTTTAAGGAGTGTTCGGTTGTTGCCGATACGCAAGATCAGTCTGACGGTTCTCTTACTCAGCATTGTGCTGAGTGGCCAGCTCTGCGCGGGGCCCGGAGAGGAAGCTCAGCTATTAAGTGGCTTACGGGAACGGGGTTTGTTTGAAATCGCCGAGTACCATTGTCGCAATCAGCTTGGTCGCGAGGATCTGACACCTCGTGAGCGCATGCAATGGACCGTGCAGATGGTTCGTACTATGGCACAAGAAGCATTGAATTTACCGGCAGACCAGCGGGCAGCTGTTTGGAGCCGAGCGGTGGATACGGCCATGCGATATGTGACAGTTCACGCGGCACAAGCAAAATCATTTACGATCCCTGTGGCAACGCAAGCAGCACTAGTTTTGGCCAAACAGGGAGAGTTCCTCAGGCTCGAAGCGGTTGTGGCACGTGATCCAGCCTCGGAAATGCAAGGGGCTCGTGACAAGTTGCGAATAGCGGCTAAAGAACTCAATGACCTTTTACAAGAGGTGGATGTACAGCTCACGATGGCGACGAATACAACCACGGACGAAGCGCTTTCCCAGCAGGAATTAATCTCGATCAAACAACGGTTGTCCTTTTATTTGGGAAGTGTGTATCGTAACCAAGCAGTTACGTATCCCTCGGGCAGTGGCGATCGCGTAGCGGCGATGCAGCGTGCTATATCGGCCTTGAAACAACCGTTGTCACAATTGGCGGCTGAGGATCCCTTGGTCGTTGATATTCAAATTGGGCTAATTGGCTGCCATCGTGAACTGGGTCAATGGCCCGCAGCGACTGGGTTGTTGGAGAAATTGCAAAAGAACACTCTCGAACCTTCATTGCAATTACGTGTGCGATCCGAGCAGGTGCGGCTATTGTTAGCCCAGCAAGAGCTGCAGAAATGCACATTGCTGCTTGAAGGCCCACGTTCCGTAAGTGGTGTTACATCACCGGAATTAGATTTAGCAAGACTCGATACATATATTGGTTTGTGGCAACAGGCCAGCGATGAAAAAAATGAAGAGCGGCGTAAACACTGGGAGCAGTTAACCGTTGCCGCTGTTGCGGCGGTTGAAAAAGAGCATGGTGAGTATTGGGGCCGCCGAGCGGAATTGCGATTGCTAGAACATGCCGGTAGCCGCAGCGCACCGTCGAACCTTGATGTTTTAGAACGGACAGCCGATGAATTGTATCGGAAGGAAAATTTTATCGAAGCAGTGAACGCCTATGACCAAGCAGCAGATTTGGCTTTGGCTGATGGGTTCGATGAGGTAGCTTTGAAGCTGTCATATAAAGCTGCGTTGGTTGTGCAGCAGCAAGGTGACCTTGATGAATTTATCAACCGTTTGGTGACATTAGCTTTGAGGCTACGGAAACAGCCAACCGCCGCAACTATTCACATGCTTGCGGTTCGTAATGTAGCTGCGGTGATGAAGGATGATTCGCAGCGACAAATGCAGTTTAGGCAGTTGCTTGAGGAGCATCTGCAGTTTTTTTCAGAAGGTACAACGGTGGATCAAGTTCGAGTTTGGCTCGGTGCATTTGTACAACGAGAAGGTAAATGGGATGAGGCCTTAGCGTTGTATGTGCAAGTGGCATCAACACACCCGCAGTTTCCTGACGTGCTACAGCAATTGCAATTGTGTTGGGATCAGAAATGGGCGGCATACGACGATGCGGAATTGGCTCAGCAACCGCATCCGTTGACACCAGTGATTGATTATTGTAATTCGTTGATGACAACGGATGACGGTCAATGGTTGAAATCGTGGGATCCGGTGTCTCGTCAGGCCGCATTGGTTTATAGCCGGTTTGCATTGCGACTGCCACAACCTCAGTACGATGAAATTGCGACGATATTGAA
>JAYZBF010000026.1:0-5040 GCA_036338835.1 Planctomycetota bacterium | reverse complement strand
GCGGGTATTGGAAAACAAGGTCAGAATGCGTTTCCTGGGTCGACTCCGTCAAAACAATCTCGCCCGTGGTTTGGTAAGCCTAAGTTTACCGCTATCAATAGCCCGTGGGCCTTGTGGGTGCACAACACGGATTTGTTTATTGCGATGGCCGGACCTCATCAAATTTGGCGGATGCCGCTTGATGAATCGACCATTGGACCCTACGCCGGTAATGGCCGCGAGGATATTGTTGATGGGCCGCTGTTGCCTAATCTTCCCTACGCTTTGGGATCAAGTTCTTTTGCGCAACCTTCCGGCCTGACGTCTGACGGAGAGTATCTATATATCGCCGACAGCGAAGGCAGTTCGATTCGAGGCGTACCTTTTGATCGCCGCAAATCGGTGATGACGGTGGTGGGTACCAGTGGGTTACCGCGTGGACGACTGTTTTATTTTGGCGATCAAGATGGACCAAAGGAAAAAGTGAAGCTGCAACATGTGCTTGGCGTGCAGTATCACGAAGGGAATATTTATATTACGGACACCTACAACGACAAAGTTAAAGTCGTCGACGCCGGGACAGGGACTACTAAAACGATCGCGGGAAATGTTAAGGGTGAGTTCGACGAACCCTCAGGTATTACAATCGCTGGCAATACGTTATTTGTCGCCGATACCAACAATCACAAAATCCGAACGATTGAACTAGGAACGTTCAAAGTTGCTACGCTAGATTTTCCTGGATTAAAGCCGCCTGAGAAAGTGGAATTAGTGCCAGAGTTTACAGCTGCAGTTCGAATTCCCGTGCGTGGTGCCAATGTGCAAGCTGTCGATGGCAAGGTCAAATTGGCCGTTTCCCTCAAATTACCGCTTGGGTGGAAAATGAACCCGCAAGCGCCGCAAGTTTATTATGTGCAAGACACCGCTGACGGCGGACCGCTGAAGATCGGGGATAATAATAAAGTGCACATCGACAAACCAACGAACGAGTTTGTTGTCGAAGTCCCTGTCAGTGGTGCTGGTGAAGATGTGCTGACTGTCTCGATGGATTATTATTATTGCCAAGATAATGAAAACGGATTGTGTAAAGTTGCATCAGTCGTTTTTGCAATTCCACTGGTTGTATCCGAATCCGGTACTACCAAACCGGTGACGCTGACACACTCGCCAGCAGCCTTTTAAGCCGCGCTCCTGGTTTGCAAGGTTTCAATGTCGATTGTAGAATACGTAATCCATTCGAATCTGAAAATCAGCACATGTTGTGGTTTGATTTACAAACTTATCTTTAGGTGAATACTGCATGTTTGATAGTCTAAGTGATGGCCTGCAAGGCGCTATTAAGTCTCTCAGTGGCAAAGGCCGATTGACTGAAGCGAACATGCGCGAAGGTTTGCAGTCCGTTGAGCAGTCGTTGATCGAAGCGGACGTTAGCTATGATGTCGTGCAGCGATTTATGGGCAATGTGACGACGCAAGCGCTCGGTGAAAAAGTGTTGCTATCGCTTGACCCGAGTCAACAAGTGATTGGTATTGTTCGAGATGAGTTGATTCAGATTCTTGGTGGTGAAGAGTCTGAACCTGTGCTGGATCAACCGGTCAATATTGTAATGCTCTGTGGTCTACAGGGCTCAGGTAAAACTACGACGACGGGGAAGTTGGCGCGATTGTTGCGTGAGGTGGGGCATAAACCAATGCTCGTGGCTGCCGACTTGCAGCGGGCAGCAGCGATTGAGCAACTGCAAACCCTTGGAGAACAGCTAGATATTCCCGTCTATAGCGAGGAAGAATCAACCGACCCTGTAAAGGTATGTCAAAACGGTATCAAACAAGCCAAAGAACATGATGCAACCGTGGTAATTTTAGACACGGCGGGCCGATTGGCAATTGATGAAGAACTGATGTCGCAATTGGTGAATATTGATCGCAAAGTGCAACCGCATCAGGTTTACTTGGTTGTCGATGGTATGACAGGACAAGATGCCGTTAACAGTGCGAAGGCGTTTAACGAAGCCTTGGAACTTGATGGCGTTATCATGACGAAACTTGACGGGGATGCCCGTGGTGGAGCGTTGTTGTCAGTCAAGGAAGTGACTGGGGTTCCGATAAAGTTCATTGGTACCGGTGAACATCTAGATGACCTCGAACCGTTTCGCCCGGAGGGTATGGCTGGGCGTATCTTAGGTCTTGGTGATATTCTTGGGCTAGTTGATGTCGCGCGGCAAGTTGTCGATGAAAAACAACAAGAAGAACTCGAACGGAAGCTGCAAGAAGGCACTTTTACGCTAGATGATTTCAAGGGTCAAATTGAAAGTATGGCCCAACCTGGGATCGTAAAGAAAATGCTCGGAATGCTCGGTGGTCCGATGGCTCAGCTAAATACAATGCTCGAAGATGATGAGACCGAAGGCGGTATGCGACGAACCATTGGCATCATCAACTCGATGACCGAACTGGAACGTCGCGATCCAAGTGTTATTTCATCACCACGGCGAAATCGAATTGCGCAGGGAGCAGGTGTCCAAGGTGGCGAAGTAACTCAATTGATAAAACAATATGAGCAAATGAAGCCGATGATGGAGGGAATGGCCGGAAAAGGAATGAAAGAACGGCTCAAGGCAGTAAAAGAACTGCAGGATGGAGCGATGGGTGGTGGAATGGGCGGTGGAACTCGACAAAAGAAATCCACGGGTACGCGTTTAAGAGCCTCAGATAAGAAGAAAAAACGCAAAGATCGTGAAAAAATGTTGCGTCAAACACGCCGTCGACGACGTTGAGCTATAAAACTGGGTCCGAGATGAAGAAAATTAGTTTTTGTCGGTTGCCCATTCGCGTTTCTAACCGCATATTAGTAGATTACAAGCGCTGTTCGTTAATGATGACAGTGCATTTTGGAGAAGATATTTAAAGGAGAGATCGTGGCAGTTCGTATTCGTCTGAAACGATTGGGTCGCACCCACCGTCCATTTTATCGTGTTTGCACGATGGATAGCCGTACACCTCGTAACGGTAAGGCTATTGAGGAATTGGGCTTTTATGACCCTATGATAAAAGAAAAAGATGCACGTGTTCGTTTGAATAATGAGCGGATTGCGTATTGGCTGAGCGTTGGAGCGAAACCAACTGAGAAAGTTCAAGTCCTGATCAATAAATATGGACCGGAAGGAACACACTTGGAAGCGCAGGTCGAAGCATTTGAACGTTTGAAAACAAATAAACCGACAGCACCACCACCAGAAGCTTTGCCGGCCTTAGACCCAGAGCCGACTGTAGAAAAATCTGCAGCGGACGAGTCGTCTGAGCCAGCGGATGATGCTGTAGTAGATACACCAGCAACTGAAGAAGCTGCACCAGCGGAAGAAGAAGCTGCACCGGCTGAAGAAGAAGCTGCACCAGCGGAAGAAGAAGCTGCACCGGCTGAAGAAGAAGCTGCACCGGCTGAAGAAGAAGCTGCACCGGCTGAAGAAGAAGCTGCACCAGCGGAAGAAGAAGCGTCAGACGACGAGTCTGATGACTAATCTTTAGTAGCGAAAGCTACAAGTTGGGATTGTCATGCAATTTGATGTTCTTACATTGTTCCCAGAGATTTTTTCTGGTTACGTTAGTCAGAGTTTATTAAGCAAGGCAATTGAGAGTGGACTAGTGCAAATTGATGTGCATGACATCCGTAACTGGACATTAGACAAGCATCAGCGAGTGGATGATCGACCTTACGGCGGTGGTCCTGGAATGGTGATGCAAGTCGAACCGGTGGTTGAGTGTGTTGAAGCGGTTCAAAAGATTGGGGAAAGCCCTAGTCAACTGATAATGCTGACACCGACGGGTAAACCGTTAAACCAAAGGTTAGTAGAAGAATTGGTGCAATGCCCACGGCATATACTTTTGTGTGGCCGTTATGAGGGATTTGACCAACGAGTTGTTGATATTTTGAACCCACTGGAAATATCCATTGGGGACTACATATTAAACGGTGGTGAAGTTGGTGCGATGGCACTGATTGACTCCATGATTCGGCTTGTGCCGGGAGTGTTAGGTGACGAGCAGAGTAGCCAAGATGATTCGTTTTCAACGGGTAATCGGTTGCTTGAGTTCCCACATTACACTCGACCTCGAGAATTTCGTGGACACACAGTGCCGGAGGTTTTATTAAGTGGCGACCATGGGGAGATTGCTCAGTGGCGTCAGGAGCAGAGTTTACAGAGAACTCGCGAACGGCGAGAAGATTTGCTGTGAAAAATATTTAAACGATGACATTACAGTGACAGACAAAATCATGCTTCCCCTTGTGGGAAGAGGGCGAACATAGTTTAAAAGAGGGACGAAGAGATGAACCAGAAGATCATGGACATAGTTGAGCAGTCCAGCATAAATGAAAACGTACCGCAATTTGAGGTTGGTGATACCGTTGATGTACACGTTCGAATTCTTGAAGGTGAAAAAGAGCGAATTCAAGTGTTCAGTGGCGTTGTCCTTGGCCGCAGTGGCGGTGGATCTCGTGAGATGTTTGCGGTTCGCCGAATTGTAGCTGGACAAGGAGTTGAACGTAAATTCCCAGTTCATTCACCGCGGATTGCCAAGGTGGAAGTGACTCGCAGCAGTCAAGTTCGCCGTGCCAAGCTTTATTACTTGCGTGATCGCGTGGGTAAAGCGGTTCGTCTAAAAGAACGTCGCCGAGTTGCAGTTAATGGTTAGTTTTACCTCAGCGGATGCTACAAATCGAACATGAGGAAACCATGCCTCAGTAACAAACACTCGGTGCCCAATCAGCACGGAGTGTTTTTTTATGGACATGCGATCTCTAGGTTTTGTGGCGCTCAATATTTTGTGGGGCGTGGCGACGGGCCTGCTGGCATGGTTGAGTCGAATTCTTCAGTCTTGCATACCACGTGGTTTGGTTCGTCGGCACAAGAAGAGCGATCCGCATCGATTAGGTCAGTTGGCAGAGCAACTAGCGGCTCGTTATTTATTGCGGCGTGGGTATTCGGTGCTCGGTCGCCGAGTGGACTATGGATTGGGTGAAATGGATTTGATAATGTTCGACCATGTGTGCCGCCCGTCACAAGTC
>JAYZBF010000025.1:0-24029 GCA_036338835.1 Planctomycetota bacterium | reverse complement strand
CCGTTACCGGAACCTTAATAGCGCTCGGCATCGCGGCAATTCTTCCTGAATCTCGGTTGATCGATCTAGGAAACCCACTTACCGAAATCGTATTTCTCAACCCGTCAACTCCCGCAATTTCACAAACCGATCTCAAGTCCCCTGCCGCATTAATATGGGCCAGCGGTTGCTTACTCTTCTGGGGATTTGCGATCGTCCCCAAAATCACCACTGCCCGCTATGGTTTGGCTAAAGGTGTGCAAATAATGGTGGCCAGTATGATTCGGCCAGCCCGCAAATCACGTAATCCGGATGCGCCACGCAAACGCGAACCATTTACCGTTACGCTAGTTGTCGCTGTAAGTATGGTCGTTGGTCTCCTTGGCATCCTTCTTTGCTGGTGGAACGGCGGTGTCCACTGGGCAAGCCTTAACAATGCCATCTGGGGAATGACCGGCGGGCTGTTAGTTGTATGGGGGGTCCGGGTCGTAGCCAAATTTGCGCTGCAACGAGAGGCGATGGGGTTTGGTGACGTCACTCTTCTCGCAATGATAGGCGCCTTTCTGGGATGGCAAGCAGCGTTGCTAACATTTGTTTTAGCGCCTTTCGCTGGGCTCCTCCTCACCGTCGCCCAATTTATCAGCACTCGTAAGTCCGATCTGGCATTTGGTCCCTACCTGAGCCTCTCGGCCATCATTGTCATTCTCGGTTGGCCAATCATATGGACACAATACGCCCGTAACACAATCTTCATTCATGGGTCCGCACTTCCAATCGTCTTATTAATTGGGTTGGCCGCCATGTGGGCGCTACTATTCGTTTGGCAACAGATCAAAAATTCAGCCACTAACTAGCGGACAGCGTTGCAATAATCTCAGCAGCAACTTCTTCTGCGGCGAGTGACTCCGTGTCGACGGAAAAATCAGCGACTGCGGCATATATATCTCGCCGCCGCTCCATCAGTTCACTAACTTCATCATGCAGGTCATGTGTTGTTAGCTGTGGACGCTGGGACTGCGTTTGCGAGTCCTCGGTAAGCCGCTCACACACAGAATCCACACTCGCCTGTAACCACACGACCTGGCCTTGATCACGAATCGCCGCTCGATTTTCACTACGCAGGACTGCTCCACCTCCTAGGGCAACAACCTGGTTATCACCTAACGCTATCTCAGCTACCACCTTGGATTCTCGCTCTCGAAAACCTTCTTCCGTTTCAGTAGCAAAGATTTCCGTAATCGTCATCCCTGCGGCTTGCACAATCAATGCATCGGAATCAACACATTTGAGTCCCAGCGTCGCGGCGATTTTTCGAGCGACTGTAGATTTCCCAGTCGCTCGATAACCAATCAGAAAGACATTCATCGGGCAAACCTATTTGGTGGGTCGAAGTTTAGCAGCACCGATCGTTTTACGCAAAGTATCACGCATCACATCTGTAGGTGCTTCTTCGCCAGTAAAGAACTCAAACTGCAACTCAGCTTGTTTTACAAACATCTCCACACCGCTTACGGTTTTACAGCCATGTCCACGAGCAGTTTTTAGCAGCAACGTTTGTTCCGGATTATAGATGGTCTCAAAGACGATCATACGGCGGTTCATACCGGATTCTTCAAATGGTGTAAAGTTGACCTCCGGATGCATTCCTACCGGTGTGCAATTAATCAACACATCAGGACTCGCTTGATGCCGTTCTTCCCATTCGATCGATTCGCATTTGAGCTCGGAAGCCAAGCCCATTGACCGTTCATAGGTGCGGGATGTAATTTGCAGTTTAGCCCCTCGATCGACGACCCCCATCGCAATCGCTCGAGCAACTCCGCCGGCCCCTAAGATCAGCACACGTTTTCCATCCATCCATTTTGAATCTGCGTCCTCACCAGCAGCTTCGGCTAAACTCAACATTGCGCCATAAAGATCTGTGTTATAGCCAACCACGTCATCGCCATCAAACACAACCGTATTCACCGCTCCAATTTTCCGCGCACCACTTTCGATCTTAGTCAACATTGCCATCACATTTTCTTTGTGTGGAATAGTAACACTTAATCCGCGGATTCCAAGTTCTGGAGCTTCTCGTATAAACTGCTCTAAGTGGTCACTCGGAACGCGCAACGGCACATACACTCGATTCATCCCCATCGCCGAAAAAGCGGCGTTGTGCATAATCGGACTCATGCTATGCCCCACCGGGTCCGCAATCACACCGTAAACCTCGGTATCTGTATCAATCGTTTCATACCGATACGTATCAGTCATCTGTTGAAAACTAAGTTGCCCTGGTGCTAATTGACGCTCGTGATGAAAGGTACCATAAGTAAAAGGTGCTCCGAACTTTCCTGCTAGAATTCGGGACGAGGCACCAATATCCCCCATGCAAATACCAATCGTCGGAATTGAGGTCGACTCAAGCAAATGCAACATCCGTGTTACATCATTGGGACAATTAGCTAAACAAGCGATCTTAACGATGTCCGCATCTTTGTCGGCGAGACGCGCATGAATGGCGACTAAGTCCTGCGGAGTCTCATCAAAATCGTGCAAACTAATAATTCGCTTTGTCGCGCCGTAACGAGGAACTTGGTCGGCAATATCTTCTTCCAAGTCAATATAATCAGCACCAGCAACAATCGCCGCACGCAATAGAATGATCCGATTCTCTTCTGTACCTTCCCACTTACCACCGTCTTGTTGGCGCCGACAAGTCATCACAACTGGTGAGGGGCGATCCTTAAGTATTCGTTGCAATGTGACATTACGACGAATATAATCTAAACGAATTTCAACGAGCCGCGCACCCTGCTCCACCAAATGGCGATGCTCGGCAATCACTTGCTTGTGTCGCCCACGGCCAATGCTAACGCAAATTACGGAAGATAAATCAACATCCGTCTCTGTCACAATGAGCACCTCATAATTTCCTCCAACAATCGCATCCCTGTTATATCTGACCATCCATAGGTTATAACGCAACAACCAGAATCTATTTTACTTACATTCGTCCGTTCTGAAGTCATTAATCAAGTCAATTTCAGCGTTACATACCGGTTATATGAAAGCAACTGCTGGGGATTCCGTTTACGATCATATTTTTTTAAGGTATTACCTGCCATATTTGTTCTCATCGATATTAAAGCGCCCGCGATAACAGATTCTAAATGCCTGTCCGCTGGAATCGCTTGTCCAATTCATCTTGAGTGAAAACTAAGCTTGTCGGCCGCCCATGTGGACTGTGATGTGAATCTTGGCATAACGCACGCCACTCTAATAATGATTCGATTTCATCTGGCGTCAAAGAGTCTCCGGCTTTGACCGCACCTTTACAGGACATCATGTGCATCAGTTCGTCCAGCAAATCGCGTTTATCGAGTTGATCACCGTCGACAATCATGATTTCTATAACGCTACGTAACAATTCCTCGATCCGGACTCGACGCAACATAGCTGGATAACTGGATACTAAAACTGTATCACCACCAAACGCTTCGACTTCGAGGCCTAACTGTCGTAGTTGATCTTGCTGCTCGAGCACCAATGCACACTCGGCAGCCGCCAAAGTCACAGGTTCGGGCACCAATAACCGCTGAATCTCCAACTCACCCGCTAACACTTTTTTACGAATTTGTTCGTACAATATTCGCTCATGCAATGCGTGTTGATCGATCACTAGCATCCCGCGTTCATCTTCGGTAATAATATATCGATTCTGTATTTGAATCCCCCAACTTGAATGTCCAGCGGAGTCGAAAACGGTTGGGCTATCCGGTGATTCAAGGGACACTGGAAATGGATCTGTTGGCTGCTCGCTCAAGGTTGAGGATGTGATATTTGCCGGATCTAACGCCTGACGAAAACTGTCAGGCATCTGTGGTGAGCGATCGCCAATTCCCCATGCATCACTCGATGCTGGGGCAGCTTTAAAATCAAACTGTTGGTTTGTTTCCGACGAAACGGTTTGTTCTTCATCTTGCCCAGCATCACGAACTCGTGCCGTTAAGTCTGTCGCTAAAAATTTATTGCGAATCGTACTTAGCACTTGGCTATACATCTTGCGACTATCTTGAAATCGAACCTCTAATTTGGTGGGGTGCACATTAACGTCCACCATTTCCGCTGGCATCTCCATTTTCAGGAATGCAATCGGGAAGCGACCGTGAATCAACAACCCGCGATACGATTCACCTAGCGCATGTTGTAGGGAACGATCGCGAATATGTCTACCGTTAAGAAACAGGAACTGCATGCGAGTGTGAGAACGAAAGAAAGTCGGATCGGCAACATAACCTGAAATAACGACGTCATCGATTTTGCTTTCCACCCAAATCAACCCTTGAGCTAAATCCCTGCCAAAGAAATGAGCAAGCCGATCCTTCCAGTTATCAACCACGGGTAAATCATGCATGAGCCGATCGTTATGCTTGATGCTGAAATGTACGTCACAATAGGCCAAAGCAATCCGCGTGAAAGCTTCCGTAATGTGCCCCATTTCTGTTTGTACTGTCTTGAGATACTTGCGCCGCACTGGAGTGTTGTAAAAAAGATTGCGGACCTCTACCAACGTTCCCGTGGGACATCCCGTTGGTCGCAATTCTGAACGCTGACCACCGTTGATTTCAAGGACATTTCCCACCTCCTCTTCGGCCGTCCGACTTCGCAACGTCATTTGACTCACTTCTGAAATGGAAGCTAATGCTTCACCACGGAAACCTAAAGTCCGCACGGAAAACAGATCGTCCGCGGATCGAATTTTACTAGTGGCATGACTGGCAATCGCCAATTCCATCTGATCTGCCGCAATTCCATGACCGTTGTCAACAACGCGTATCAAATGACTACCACCCTCTTCAATCGTGATATCGACACGAGTTGCTCCGGCATCCACCGCGTTCTCGATCAGTTCTTTTACAGCACTCGCAGGCCGTTCGATCACTTCCCCAGCGGCAATCTTATTGATAATGCTTGTTGAAAGCTGCTCGATCCGAGGCATAACATATCCCATCCGTTGGATTCAAAACTAAACTTGGCTTCTATAAATCAAATTCTTTGAGTTTGCGGTATACAGTTCGTGCTCCGATTCCCAAAATCCGAGCAGCCTCCTCACGATTACCATCGGTCAACTTCAATGTCTCTTGATATGCCCAACGCTCGATATTAGACAACGACTGACCTATCAGCTCTGAAGGACCTGAGGTAACTGGCATCTCCAGATCCTCGCTGGACACAAAATCAGGTGGTAAATCATCGCCGTTTAAAATACCATCGGTGTCCAATACTACCATGCTCTCAATTGTATTTCTTAATTGACGGATATTTCCTGGCCAAGCATAGGCATATAACTTCCGCATGACTTCAGCTGAAATAGACTCTACCTGTTTGGAGTGACGGTCACAAAATTGCTTGCGAAAATGGTCGACCAACGGCACAATGTCGTCACGTCGTTCACGAAGCGCCGGCAATTCGATTGTGACAACATTTAATCGGTAATACAAATCGTTGCGAAATTCGTTGTTTGCCACCGCCTCCTCTAACATGCGATTTGTGGCGGATATGACCCGCACATTTACTTCCTGTGGTTTATGGTCGCCGACTCTAGTAATTTGATGCTCTTCTAAAACTCGCAATAACTTAGTTTGAGTGGCCAAGGGCATGTCCCCAATTTCATCTAAAAACAACGTGCCGCCGTCTGCATACTCAAATGCCCCGATGCGATCGGCATGCGCGTCCGTAAATGCTCCCTTGGCATGACCAAACAGTTCGCTTTCAACAAGGTTTTCTGCGACCGCTGCGCAGTTTAATGGTACTAAACGTTTGCCTTTGCGAGGACTATTTTGGTGAATTGCTTGAGCAATTAACTCTTTCCCTGTTCCGCTTTCGCCGGTTATCAAAACAGTCGCATCGGTCGGGGCAATCCGCTTCAAGCGATCAATAACAGCCTGCATTTTATCGCTGCAATATATAATTCCGTCAAAGCCAAATTTCTCATCTAAGCGTTGTTTAAGCTCAGCATTTTGGCGCCGTAAACCGACGGATTGGATAGCCCGTGCCGTAATTGCTCGCAACCGTTTGGGCGTAATTGGCTTCTCTAAGAAATTGTAAGCCCCAGATTGCATTGCCTCAACGGCTAACGGGACCGATGCATGCCCTGTCACCATGATGATTTCCGCATCCGGTAACAGTTGCTTGGTCTGCTCCAAAATAGCCATTCCATCCACATCATTCATCATTAAATCCGTGATGACAATGTCATAGTTATTTTGTTGAATCATCTTAAGACCGTCTGGGCCCGAAGTGGCGACGCTGACTGAGTAGTCTTCAGTCTCAAGACTCTCCGTCATGGCTGTAGCCAAAGGCGGATCGTTATCGACCACCAGTACCCGAAAGTCACTGTTGGTCAATCCGTTGACTTCTAATGTTTCATTTTTTTCATGCGGTGTTTTCACGATTTTTCCCTCCCTCACTCTTCAAGCCTAGCTGGAGTAGGAAATTCTAGTGTAAACTTGGTGCCGTGTCCCTCTTCACTTTCAACTCCAATACGACCGCCGTGAGCACTTACCACTTTACGAGCCATTGGTAGTCCTAATCCAGACCCCGCAGGTTTTGTGGTGTAAAACGCCGTAAACATGTTTAACGCGGTGTCTTCACTCATACCACAGCCCGTGTCAATCAAGTCCATAGCGATCCCACTCGGAGCTAAATGAGTCCGGACCGTTAACTCACCACCATCGGCCATCGATTCCAATGCATTCTTGATTAAGTTCGCCAACGCAGCTTGCAATGTTTCGGAATCCATCCGCATTGCAGGCAACTCGGGGTCCAAGTACCGTACGATTTCAACATTTTGTGATTGTGCTTGTGCCTCATACATATCGAGTATTGTCGTTATCTGCTTGTTCAATGAACCAACGGACAACTCCAAATCCCGCAGCTTGGCAAATTTCAAAAAGTCATTTAACAAACTCTCTAGGCGAACACATTGATCATGAACTGTCTGAATCTTTGTCCAAACACGACGCTCCCGAGGCGATTCTGCATCGACCAATTCTTCTTCGACCAACTCCATGTTCATTCGAATAACCGAAAGTGGGTTTTTGATTTCGTGCGCCAATGAACCAGCAATTTGCGCAAGCTCAGCATATTGCAATTGCAACTGCTGGGTGCGTTCTTGCCAAATTTCCAGTTCACGATCAGCCATAAATCATCATTCACCTAAATAATTGATTATCTCTAGAGTAATTCCATCAACCCACATTCAAAACTAAGCTTAAAGAAAACCAAACCAACCATTGTTGTAGTTTACCTCAAAGTGCTTCTTTTTTTCAGTGCTCATTTTCAAAGCACATACATAAAAACCGACAGCTGAAGTGACCCAGCTATCGGCTTTTTGTGAAATAAATGTGGATCAAAATTAATCGCGACTACGGCGACGCCCACGACGGTTACCACCGCCGCCGTCTCCGTCATCTCGACGGTCATCTCGATCTCCACCACGGTCATCTCGGTCTCCACCACGGTCATCTCGGTCTCCACCACGGTCATCGCGATCTCCACGGCGGTCATCTCGATCTCCACGGCGGTCATCGCGATCTCCACGGCGGTCATCTCGATCCCCACGGCGGTCATCTCGATCTCCACGGCGGTCATTGCTATCGCCACTGCGGTCATCGCGATCTCCTCGACGATCATCACGTCGACCACGTTCTCGGCCACCGCTACGACTGTCACCACCTCGATCACGTCTGCCACCACGACGATCACCACCTCGGCCACGTCCGCCACCACGGCGATCACCGCCACGTTCGCGTCCGCCGCTGCGTCCGTCACCATCTGAACCTTTGCTGTCACCCGACGATTCTTGGCCACCCCAGTCATCCTCTTCGCCTAACTCTTCGAGAGCCGCGCGACGACTTAACTTAACACGGTCATGGTCATCGACGCCAATACACTTAACTTTCATCGTGTCGCCTTCGTTGACAAGCTTTGATACATCAGAAATAAATTCAGTTGAAAGTTCACTGACGTGGCAGAGGCCATCGCGGCCAGGCAAGATCTCAACAAATACGCCAAAGTCCTTGATGCTCGAAACTGTACCGTCGTAAATTTTTCCGACCTGAACAGTAGCAGTATAACTTTCAACCAGTCGCATGGCTTCATCAGCCCATTCTGCGTTGGTGGAAGCAACTGTTACATTACCTTCATCATCAACTTCGATAACTGTCCCAGTGGATTCCTGAATGTGGCGAATATTTTTACCGCCAGGTCCGATCAGAGCACCAATTTTGTCTGGGTTGATCTTTGTACGCATTAGACGCGGAGCGTACTCTGACGTTTCCGTACGTGGGCTATCAATAGCTTGAATCATGTTTTTCATGATTTCAATGCGAGCAACACGTGCCTGTGTCAAAGCATCACGAATAATCTGTTCGCTGATACCGTCGATTTTCAGGTCAAGCTGAATACCGGTAATACCATTTTGCGTGCCAGCAACTTTGAAGTCCATGTCGCCATAATGATCTTCATCACCTTGGATATCGGTTAACAGAATATTCTGATCACCTTCTTGAACCAAACCGATGGAAATACCAGCAACAGGATTTGAAATTGGTACACCCGCTGCCATCAAACCCAATGTTGTACCACAAATCGTTGCTTGGCTTGAAGAACCATTCGATTCCGTGATATCAGAAATCACACGAATTGTGTAAGGGAAGTCATCTGGATCCGGCAGTACTGGCTTAATACTTCGTTCAGCCAACATTCCGTGACCAATATCTCGACGACTAGGACCGCGGTTGGGCTTAGCTTCGCCGACACTGTATCCAGGGAAGTTGTAATCGAGCATGAACTTTTTCGAGTAGTTCTCGGTCAATCCATCAACTCGTTGTTCATCTTTACCTGTGCCTAGGACAACAGTGATCAAAGCTTGCGTTTCACCACGTTGGAATACAGCGGATCCGTGAACGCGTGGCATGACATCAACATAAGATTCAATGTTACGCAGTTCATCATGTTTTCGTCCATCTGGGCGAGTACCACCGATAATCAACGCACGCACAACTGCTGATTTCAGTTGCCCGAGAGCTTCTTGTAAATCAGATGCGCAAATCGCATCTTCTGCTTCCGCATCTGGAATCATTTCTTCAACAATGCGTTCTTTCAATGCCGACACAGCTTCTTTACTAGCAAGCTTGCCAGGAGTTAGTTGCGCTGTTTTGAAATCTTCGAAGTACTTGTCTTTAACAGTATCAAACAACCCATCATCTTCTTTGACGAGGAATTCTTGTTTTTCTACTGTGCACTGTGCAACAAATTCATCTTGTAGTTCACAGATTTCCTTGATACTTTTGTGAGCAAAAAGAATTGCATCCACCATTTCATCTTCTGGCATTTCCCGAGCGAAACCTTCAATCATCAAGATTTCTTCTGCACTTCCAGAAACGATCATGTCTAGATCGCTTTCTTCAAGCTGCTCAATGTTTGGGAAAGTGACCAATTCACCTTCAATACGACCAACGCGTACTGAAGCAATCTGTCCTTGGAACGGCAATGGGGAAATTAACAACCCAGTAGCAATTCCGTTCATAGCCAACACATCAGCATCATTTAAGGCATCACTCGCAACGACTGTAGATTGGCACATTACTTCTCTGTCGTATCCCTTAGGGAACAACGGACGAATGGGACGATCTGTCAAACGTGAAGTCAACGTTTCTTTAGTAGAAGGTCGCCCTTCGCGTTTAATAAAGCCACCTGGGAATTTCCCAGCTGCAGCTGTTCGTTCTCGATAATCACACATCAACTGAAAGAAATCTAAGCCGGGTCGTCCCGCGCCTGATGAAATTGCACTTAGTACAACTGTTTCTCCGTATTGTGCGATAATACAGGCATCTGCCTGTTTGGCGATAAAGCCGGTTTCAAACGAGAGAATCTCGTTTCCAATTTTTCGTTCTACTCTTACCTTACTCATTCCTATTTCTTCTTTCTTCTGCCTACACAAAAATATAGTTTTCTATCTGTCTGTCTTTCCTACATCTCAACAAGTCATCGTTCGCTTGCACAAAGAATGCACAACTGCGGGAATAATCATGACGTTACATTACAAAAAAGTTGAACTTTAACATTGAAATATGAACTGCTCTGGCGAAAGGTAGATTCTGCAAAGAACCCAGTGGCCAAGCGAGCAATGAACTTATTTTCGAATGCCGAGTTTACCAATAATATCAAGATAACGTTGTGGATCTAACCGTCTGAGGAAGTCCAACAAGCGTCGGCGATTACTAACCATTGCTAGTAAACCGCGGCGGCAAGCATGATCCTTCTTGTGACCTCGCATATGCTCAGTCAAATTATTGATGCGTGTGGTGAGAATTGCAATTTGTACTTCTGGTGACCCTGTGTCATCCGAAGACGTTTGAAACTCATTAATTAATTCCTGCTTGCGCTCTTTTGTAATTGTCATCGTTTTTCCTTGCTATCACTCTACAAAACTCATTAAGTGAGCATAGCGTGCAATGCTTCGTACCAGTTTTACCCGAGAATCTGCAACGTCAATCGCTAGCGCCCTACAGGCAAGCCAACAAATACGTCTCAGATTGCTTTCGAAATAATCCAGTACGAAAAGACTTGATACTTGTATATCAGACCCAATACTCTTAAGGACCTGTAATCCGTTGAGTTTAGCAGTAGCTTCGGGATTTGCAAGTGCTGAAAGATACCTCAAATGCTGATTATTTCCGCGTCAACTCAGTGCCAAATATTGGCAAAAACTAAGTCAACGGTATTTCACTACTAAGCAAGATGCTCTTTTGCACATCAAGGTCGTGTTGATAGGAAAAGGGAAATTCCCAGCGATCTTGTAAAACAGCCGCCATTTCCATGAAATCGCCGTCATAACGCCCGGTTGAGCTCGGTAAATCAACAAACTGCGACCCTTTTTCAAATCCGCCTCGTGCCATTTCGAGTGTTAATTCCAGCTTCGGCGCTTCCAATGGTCGCAAAATAATTGTTCCTTCACTGCCAACCACTACAAACTGCCGCCTCCGAAAACCGTCGACTTCCAGCACAGCCGACCGAATAGTTGCAGTGATTTGGGGATAATCAAACACAGCCAACATATTATCCGCCAATTTATCTTTACTACTATAAGTCTTCCGCACAAACGGCGTCACTCGATCCGGAGTACCAAAAGCAACATGTAGTTCATCAATCAGATGACAACCCAGTTCGAACATCGTACCGCCGGCATACCTCGCCAACTGCTGACGTGTAGCGTCATTCACCTTTTTACTCATCACTCCATCAACTTCAAAAATGTCACCCAACAACCCTTCCTTAACCGCCTTAAAAATAAACTTGAAGCCAGAATTATATCGATACATATATCCCATTTGCACCAAGCACTTATTTTGTTTTGCGGTAGCCATCAGTTTTTGGAACCGAGGGTAACTTGACCCAGCCGGCTTGTCCAAGTGAATATGCTTGTTGGCGGCGACACAAGCCTGTCCGGCCGCGAGCAAATCTTTGACTTCCGTTTCGACGCATACTAATTCTAAGCCCGAAACATTTAACAACTCTTCTTGCGTCATCCGCGGTACGTTTTTGTAGGCCGCCGTATCTTTTATCTGATTCCATCGCTCGTTATCCGGCTCGACAACTCCGACAACGTCATACAATTTGGGGTATTTGCGAAGTGTGCCGATCTTGCCACTGGCGTGTGCATGCTTTGTCCCAATTTGACCGACTTGCACGAGAGGTCCATCTTCTAAGGACTGCGCCACCCCACACATTCCCAGGCCGCCTAATACCGTAATCGCATTTAAAAACTCACGACGATTGTTCATCATTATTTTCCTCATACCGATTCGACATTCCTGCAAGCCTCACATACCTTCGCTCGGTCACGATCAGCGTAAACACGCTAGCCGGCAATTTAATATCCAACTGCAATTCCATCTTTGCGAGGTTCTGTAGCCCCTCGCAAGACACCATTTTCATGATCAATTAATATTCCTTGGTATCCACCAAACCCTCCGACACTGCGGAGGACAACATGCCCACGTTTTTCCAATTCCTTGATAACTGCGTCGTCGATTCCTGTTTCCACTTGCAACACACCGACGCCCTTCGCCGCTTCACCCCGAGGTGTTGCGCTCCCCACGTGTCGAACACGAGCTAAGTCGCCGGCTTGTTGCACATTCATTTTAAAATCGAGCATATTCACTAGAACTTGCACGTGTCCCTGTGGCTGCATGTCGCCTCCCATAACGCCGTAACAAAACATCGGCTTGCCTTTATGTGTCACCATAGCTGGAATAATTGTGTGGAAAGGACGCTTGTGAGGATCTAACCGATTCGCATGTTCTTCGTCCAATGAAAACAACGCTCCCCTATTCTGTATTGCAAAACCTAATTTCGGTGGAGTCATTTTCGAACCGAAGCCGTAGTAATTACTCTGTATAAATGAACAGCAATTTCGATCTTTATCGACGACTGTAATATAAACTGTGTCCCCCTGCTGTAATTTAGGGTCGCCGGCAGGAACATTGGGATTTGCTTGCTGCATATCCAATAGCGCTCCGCGCTGCTGCGCATACTTTTTGGATATCATTTCCGCGACCGGTACCGATACTACATCCAAATCTGCATAAAATTTCGCTCGATCCGCAAATGCCAGTTTCTTGGCTTCCGTAAATAAATGCAGCCAATCGGCACTGCCCGCTCCCATCGATGACACATCATAAGGCTCGATCAGGTTAAGCATTTGCAGAGCAGCAATTCCCTGGCCGTTAGGTGGTAATTCCCAAACGTCATAGCCGCGGTAGTTTGTAGAAACAGGATCAATCCAATCCGCTCGATGGTCATTGAAGTCTCTTAGCGAAAACAGCCCACCAACTTCATCACTAAACCGCACTAATTCCTGAGCAATCGTCCCGCGATAAAACACATCTGCACCCTGCTCGGCAATCAGTTGATACGAGTCCGCTAGGGCTGGTAAGCGAAACACTTCACCAAACTTGGGTGCCCGCTTTCGATCAACGAGATACGTTGTTGCGGAACCTGGGTCTTTACGCAGATCCCCTTCAGCACTTTCCCAATAATGACTGATGACTTGCGTTACGGGAAAACCTTCCCGAGCGGTATCAATTGCGGGCAACAGTAGCTGTTTTAATGTACGGCTACCAAATCGCTGCTGCAATGCATGCCATCCACTAACACATCCAGGTACCGACCAGGGGAGAGGGCCTTTGATCGGAATTTCTTTTAATTCACGCTCTGCATACAATGATCTCGTTGCCTTATAAGGACTACGACCGCTGGCGTTAAGTCCATACAATTTTTGCGTAGCATTGTCCCAATAAATACAAAACAAATCGCCGCCAATACCATTACTCATCGGTTCAACCACGCCCAACATCGCGTTTACTGCGATTGCCGCATCTGCCGCATTTCCGCCAGTTTTCAAAACATCTAAGCCGGTTTGAGCAGCCAGCGGATGGCTTGTTGCCACCATACCGTGCAACGCCACCGCTACGCTCTGACTTTGATTACGCGGTCGAACCGGTCGGTCGTAGCCGGCTTGCTGTGTTTCATCCGCAGCTTGTAATTCCAGCGAAGGCTCAGTCATGACGAGTACGACAAATAGTGCGGAAAGTAATTTGAGAATTCTCATTCAAGATATAATTATCCATCGGATTTTCAAAGACAGGTAAACACTTAGCTTACCAAAAAACAGGGTAACAAAGGGGCCCGCTACCATTTGTATTTTCACATGATTTGGACTATTGAATTTGACAATTAACCCCCTCGTAACGAACAATAGATATAGTAAAACAGACGCTTCTGATTGCTTTGCTTCCTAACCTTCCATTCCCCGTTTGCTGCCAAGACTCCACAACGTGAATTCGGACTCTCAACTCGTTCTATCCGCTCAACAAGGTGACCCTACCGCCTTTGGTGACCTAGTTAGGCGCTACCAGCAACCACTGCTGCGAGCAATGCTGCCTGTCACAGCGAATCACGAAGAAGCACAAGACATCGTCCAAGAAGCATTCATCCAAGCGTATCAAAACTTGAGCACTTTCCGAGGTGATTCGGCGTTCTTCACTTGGATCTATCGAATCGCATTCAACCTCGCCAAAGCCCGCCATCGAAAACAACGACCATTTAGTATCGACACAACTTCCTTGTCGCTACCCAGTGAAGAACCATCTGCGGAGAAAATTTTCGAGAGTGCCGAATTTCGCATCATCTTGCGATCAGCCATTGCTGAACTATCCACGGACCACCAGCACGTGATTATATTGCGGGAACTTGAAGAACTCGATTACGATGAGATCGCTCAACGGCTCGATTTGTCCGTCGGAACGGTTCGCAGTCGACTGCATCGTGCACGTACACAACTCAGGGAACTGCTGCAACAATGGTTGTAAATCCATCCAAACCAATTTTGCAACTCACCATTCCTTGTTGACTCGTGACATAAACAGTGCCACCGCGACGAGCAACCGCAGCATCATATATCTTTCGTACTTGGCGAGGTAAATTGCTGTGCCCCGTGCTCGCCACAGCGACCAGCGGATTAGACCAATTTGCCATTTGTAACGGCAGGCTATGCTGGCTCCCATGATGCGGTAACATCAAAATTTCAAACCCCCCTTGCTCTCGATCAATTAAACGCTGTACCCCCTGCTCTTCAATATCACCTGGCAACAATACCCGCTGGTTACCAATCTGAAGCTGTAATACTAAACTCGCTTCATTATCACTAACGTGACGTTCGCCTCGCTGTGGAGAGAGCACAGAAATATCGCCCGCTAAGCCAATCGACCATTTATCGCCAACGGTGATCGCCTGTATGTCTACCTGATGCCGTTCAAGTTCTGCCCATAATACTCCCACAGCCACCGTGTTGGCCGCTTGTCTGAGTTGCCGTTGCATTCGCGGAGTCGTCCGAAAAATCGAAATTCTAAACCGTTCGGCAAGATACCTTACAGCGTTAAAATGATCCAAATCAGCGTGAGACACATAAATACCGCTGAGACGGCTATGCCCACGTTGCCACAACACATCAGCAATCAAGCGACCTGCATAATCAGACCTCGTTAAACTTCCAGCGTCGTACAGCCACACTTCTCCATTGGGATATTCAAGCAAAACTGAGGTGCCATGCCCCACGGCAATAAAGTGCAATCCCAAATGTTCTTGTTCAATCCCTTGCGAAGTGAACCCAGCTCGTTGTGGGCACCAACCAATGCTCACCACCACAAAAAGTGCAAGTAATGCATATCCGATCTTCTGCAACCGAGGCATCCGCGACCATAACGCTATACTGCCAAGCATCAAATAAAAACTAATTAACCACCAGCGGGTCGGCCCTGCTGCCCACCAATACCCTATTTCGGCTTGAGCAGTCGAGGTTACGATCCAATCCAATAGACTAATAGACCATTGGCATAACCACCCCAGTGCTGTTCCAAGGAGCGGCACTGGTTCTAGGAATGCGAGCAATAATGTCAACACGAACGAAGTGATGATTGGCACAACTAAAATGACATTCAGAGCAATCCCGACGACACTGATGATATGGAATCCATGCGCGACTAATGCAATACACACAATCCACATCGCAATTGTATAAGCAAACGATACAGTGACTGCCTTGGTAAGCCAAAACACGCAACGAACCGGCCAGGGCTGTAACCGCAATATGAAGCGCAACAGTGAATTATCGTCTTGGGCATGCCGCTTTGTGGTTTGCCGCAACAACGAACGGCAACCAAACAATGCCGCTGTCGCTAAAAAAGACAGTTGAGTTCCAATTTGGAACAACGATGAGGGATTGTGGGCGAGGATGATGATGCCAGCGAGCGCTAAGGTATTCGCGGGAATAACCACACGATACGATAAACTACAAATACAAAATGTAGAAACCAATATTGATGCACGTACCACTGGCGGTCTTGCGCCCGTTAAAACGGCATACGCCCAGATCACCAATACAGTTATTATCAAAACCGTGCCTCGCCACCGCGGAAAAAAACGTAGTGGAACGGTTAGTACCAATGCCAGCATGCCTACATGTAACCCTGAAATGGCAAATAAATGAATTGTGCCCGTACACATAAACATCTGCATACGTTGAGCGCCTATTTGATGGCGCTCACCCAATAATATTGCACCGGCGACTGCACGACTGCGCTCGTCCAAACGGCGTTCTAGGTTGTCTAGCATCCATTGCCGAGTTGAGTCGAACACACCTAGGATTGAAAATGTTGTGTTTGCATGTTGTAATTCAATCGCACTTGCAGCGTCGCAATGTGCCTGAAAACAACGCCGCGTATCCCAATAAAATTCGGCAGCATCCCACCCTCCGGGATTCATCCTGTTTGGGTTACGATTAAATCGACCAAACACAATCACTACGGCTCCACGTTGAAAATCCTTGCGAAATCGAACAGCATCCTCAGCGTGTGCAACCTTGCAGTAGACCATTCCTCGTCCACTTGTCTTGACCCAGGCGAATTGGCCATTTACCAACTGGCGGACTCGATTTATACGAAACCAAAACTGCATCCTCGGTTCGGAGATACCAGCTGAAAGCACATCCTGCTCAGTCGCCGGCACGTACTGGGCAGCACTCAGCAACGATCCCTCGGCCGCTAAAGCCACACCATGAGGCGGCAACTGACCTGAGAACTCGTCGGGAGGCACCATCCACCAGTCGAAATGATGTAACAATGCAAAGACAACGCAAATAAAAGCCGTCGTGCACACTTTCTGTAACCACGGTAAAAATCCAATAATCGTTGTCATACTACAAACAACAACCACGACCCAATAAATCGCGGCGGACTGGGGAACGTACCGATCCATCACGATACCGAGAATTGCAGACGCTAAAATACCAATCAACGGACAAATTTCACGTTTCAAACATGTCAAGGAGCTCATCAAAACACCTCATCAACCAAATAGCTTTTACGCATTACAACCTCGCCACTGACAGACGCCCGACACACCCCTAGATAACAACTCAGAGAATTCCAACACCGCACAACGTTCACATGCCTGGTTCCCGTTGCTCAAACGGCAGGCGGTTCGCTTTGATTCGCAAACACGCTATATTAAAGCAATCATTCAACACCTCCTTTTACTACCGAGAAATCAGACGATGACACTGAAATCCGTTACTCTAGGTCTGACTTGTTTATTGACACTAGTCACCAGCACGGCACATACCCACAAGCCAGCAGATACTGCTGCATCCAAGATCAAACGCATTACTAGTCACTTAAAAAGGAAATCATCCTTGCACATTGCTCAATACCCATCTGCCGATCGCGATACAACCACTGATGACTATCACGGCACAACCGTAGCAGATCCTTATCGTTGGCTCGAAGATACGGATGCAGAAAATACGAAACAGTGGGTCACCGCCGAAAACAAAATTACCTTTGATTACCTTGAACAAATACCAACTCGACAACCACTAGTCGAACGACTCACAAAACTATGGAATTACGAACGCTTTGGAAGGCCTCTGCACCGTGGAGATAATTATTTCTTTTCTCACAACAACGGTCTACAAAACCAAAGCATCCTCTTCGTCACTACTGAACTAGAGGCAAAGCCTCAAGTCTTGATCGACCCAAATCAATGGTCGGCGGAAGGGACCGAGGCTTTGGCTTCGTGGGTCCCCAGTCCCGATGGAAAACAACTTGCATACGCTGTCGCTAGTGCCGGGTCGGACTGGCGGGAATGGTTTGTGCTCGACGTCACAACCGGTAAGAAACATTCCGACCATATCCAGTGGTCTAAGTTCTCCGGCGTGTCATGGGCCAAGGATAATTCCGGTTTCTACTACTCTGCCTACGACAAACCCGAAGAAGGCGCGGAGTTCACAGGAACCAATTATTACCAAAAACTGTTTTTTCATAAGCTCGGGGAATCGCAGGATCAAGACAGATTGATTTATCAGCGCAGCGACGAAAAGGAATGGGGGTTTGGTGGTTACGTTACCGAAGACGGAAATTACTTGGTCATCTCCGTTTGGAAAGGCACACTACGCAAAAATCAAGTTTTCTATCTTGATTTAAACAACGGAAATAATAACATCGTAGAATTAATCAGCGGATTTGATGCGGATTATAGCTTTGTTGGAAACGATGGGTCGACATTTTGGTTCATTACCGATCTCGATGCCCCTCGTAAACGTCTCATTAAGATCGACCTTGCAACTCCTGACCGACAACATTGGTCCAATGTCATCAAACAGACGAAGCACACCTTAGAATCAGTGTCGAATGTCGGGCAACGATTTATCGTTCAGTATCTCGAACATGCCCAGAATCGCGTTTATGTATACAGCGAAACTGGCGACAAACAGCGGGAGATCGAATTGCCCGACGTCGGTTCAACCGGTGGTTTTGGCGGTCAACGGTCAGATACGGATACCTTCTATACGTTTACGAACTACGTGACGCCTTCAACTATCTACCACTATGACATCGCTTCGGGCAAATCGGCAGTATATCGCCAACCTAAAGTTGATTTCAATCCTAGCGATTACGAAACGAAACAACATTTTGTGACAAGCAATGATGGAACCCAAGTTCCCGTTTTCGTAACTTCGAAACGCAACCTGAAACTTGACGGGTCGAACCCAACAATCCTCTACGGTTACGGTGGGTTTGATATTTCACTGACACCAGGCTTCAGCGTATCGAACCTCGTTTGGATGGAGATGGGCGGAGTCTATGTTGTTGCGAATTTACGCGGTGGCGGCGAATACGGTAGCGACTGGCACGAAGCCGGAATGCTCGACAATAAACAAAACGTCTTCGACGATTTTATCTCATGCTCCCAGTGGCTAATCGACCAAAAGATCACCAACACGTCCAACTTGGCGATTCGAGGTGGCAGCAATGGCGGGTTGCTAGTAGGCGCTTGCATGACACAAAGACCAGAACTGTTCGGTGCAGCGTTGCCTGCGGTCGGAGTGATGGATATGCTGCGGTATCACAAATTCACCATCGGTTGGGCCTGGGTCAGCGAATATGGAAGTTCCGATGATAAGCAGCAATTTCAAAACCTCATCAAATACTCGCCCCTGCACAACCTCACGGAAAAAACTCACTACCCCGCAACCATGGTAACAACCGCCGACCACGACGATCGAGTCGTCCCCGGACACAGCTTTAAATTTGCGGCTCAATTACAGCACGCTCATCGCGGGCAAGAACCTGTACTCATTCGTATCGAGTCAAGTGCGGGTCACGGTGCAGGTACGCCGACGACCAAACGAATCCAAGCGGCCGCGGACATGTGGGCGTTTCTGACTCAAGCTCTTAAACACAAACATTGGAAACTGGAATCTTCAAAATGATGAAACTCGGTCTTATCAACTCCGCTTGGGTACAAGCCGATAAAGACGTCGCTTATGGCCTGCAACAGACAAAAGACATCGGCTTTGATTGCGTTGACATTTTCATTGACCCGCTCGATGCCAGCGTCGAAGAACGCCGTTTCATAAAAGATGAATGCGATCGGCTCGAGTTACCTATTCCATCAATTTGCTGCGTCGCTGTCGGGTTGATTGATTTCAATCCCAGCGTCCAGCGATTTCATGTGGGCCGCGTAAAACAATACCTAGATCTCGTCTGCGAATACGAAGCCAAAAACCTGCTTCTCGTGCTTGGTGAATATATTTGGCAACAAGAAGTAATTCCCCCTGCAGAACAATGGGCGTTGGCCGTACAACATTGCCGAACACTTGGCGATTATGCCCAGAACCTCGGAATCCAAATCGCCCTAGAACTCGAACCTTTCAAACTTTCATTGCTCAACAACGTCGACAACATGGTGCGTTTCATCGACGACTGCGCCCATGAATGTGTCAAAGCAAACATCGATATCTCACACCTTGTGCTGGCGGGTGATTCTGCCGAAGAGATGCTGCGATTGAAAGACAAAGCGATCCATGTGCATATCTCCGACTGCGATGGCATGGTTCATGGCGATCTTCCTCCGGGTCGTGGTGTCGTAGATTTCCCACCCTATCTGGCAGCATTGCGCGAACTCAATATTTCGGGAACTGTCTCTATTGAACTGGAATACTCGCCGGAACCTGATCAAATCGTGCAGTGGGTGACCGAGGCCTATCAGGCGACAGCTCAACTGATGGCGGATGCGGGACTGCGAGCACAACACACCTAAAGGACAGGGCCAACATGAACCAACCTGCAGTACAAACCGCCCATTTACCTGAATTACCTCAAGACTTGTCACGGCCAATTGGCTGCATCGGTTCGGGGTTTATCATGGCCGATTGTCATCTGCCGGCCTATCGCCAAGCGGGGTTCAATCCAGTCGCCATTGCCTCACGCACTCCTGCGAATGCAGCGGCAGTTGCTGACCGTCACAACCTCACGGCCTATGACTCGTATCTGTCGATGCTCAATGATGCAGATATCCAAGTTGTCGATGTTGCCGTACCGCCAGACATGCAACTGGCAGTCATCCGCGACATCGTAAAACATAGTCATAAGATCAAAGGGATCTTAGCGCAAAAACCGCTAGGCGTGGATTACCAGCAAGCTTGCGAAATCGTTGACCTCTGTGCTCAAGCCGACATCGTTCTAAGCGTTAATCAAAACATGCGGTACGACCAAAGTGTACGAACATGTAAACACCTACTCAACGAGGGACTGCTCGGCGAACCAGTGTTTGCGAGTATCGATATGCGGGCGATTCCTCACTGGATGCCGTGGCAAGAACCATTGGGCTGGGTAACTCTTCGAATCATGTCGATTCACCACTTGGACACCATGCGCTATTGGCTCGGTGACCCTCAGCGAGTTTACTGTAGTGTCCGGCCAGACCCACGGACGACGTTTAAACACAATGACGGTATCTGTTTGTATATTCTAGAATACGAGTCCGGAGCTCGAGCTAGTTGTTGGGGTGACGTCTGGACTGGACCGGCTCGTGAAGGTGCTGCTGCTGACATCGGCATCAACTGGCGGCTCGAAGGTACGCAAGGCACTGCCAAAGGAACGATTGGTTGGCCCGAGTATCCCACACCAACACCGAGCACGCTTGATTACACTACCATCTCAACCGGTGACCAATGGATACAGCCACGCTGGGAAGAAGTCTGGTTTCCCGATGCGTTCGTGGGCACGATGGCGCAACTGCTTGTTGCACTAGAAACCAATAAGGAACCCGCAATCAGTGCTCAAGACAATCTAAAAACTATGGCATTAGTCGAAGCTTGCTATCTCTCTGCTGCCGAACATCGCGCCGTAGAAATCAGCGAGATCCATTCGTGTTAATTCTTGGCTGCGCCTTCAATTTGGTGCACGAACAACTCGTCGTGACCCAGCGGGCCATATGTGCTACTGGTAACAAACACGATATAATCGTCCGTTTCCAATAATCCGTGCTCGCGGCCCCACTCTTCAATCGCCGTTCTCAGCGCAGCTCCACCGTCCAAGGGCATACCGATCACTGGGATGATACCCCAGAACAAACACAACTGTCGTAAAGTCTGAGCATCACCGCTGACACCCACGGTCGGTATGAAATCGCGTTGTTTGGCTTTGATACGTGCAGTGTTTCCGGTTCGAGTGGCTACGACTACCAGTTTCGCATTAAGTCGATCCGCTATTCGAGCTGCGCCGAAAACAACCGCCGACGTCACCCGCTGAACACCTTCGGCCATCCTAGGTACCCCGCTCCCGACGCTTTGCTCCAATGTCGCTTCGGTATTAACCATAATACGATTCATCATCTTTACGGACTCAACAGAAAACCCGCCAATCGCAGTTTCACCGGACAGCATACAAGCATCCGCTCCGTCCAAAATCGCATTAGCAACGTCCGAAGCTTCTGCTCGAGTGGGTCGCGATGAATAATGCATGCTGTCTAACATCTGAGTCGCAACGATTACGGGTCGTGAATACTCTTGGCATTTGCGAATAATGTGTTTTTGTACAATCGGAGTTTCAGCGACATCGGTCTCGACGCCTAAATCACCACGGGCAACCATAACTCCGTCTGAAGCGAGTATGATTTCATCAAGCCGTTCTAACGCTTCTCGCTTTTCAATTTTTGCAATAACCATCGCTTGCGACGAGTGCGAGCGCACGAGTTTTTTAAGGTCTACGATTTCTTCTGGTGAGCGCACAAAACTCAAACTGATAAAATCTACGCCTAACTCGGCCGCCCAATGGGCGTTGTCAAAATCGTCCTCGGTCATCGCCGGTACGCTCAAGGCCACGCCAGGAAGATTCACACCTTGGCGACTGCGGATTGTGCCGCCCTCAATGACCTGACAAACCGCTTCATCCTGACTGGCCTCAAGAACTTTAAGTTCCACAACGCCGTCGGCTAGCATAATGCGATCGCCGTCACTCAGTTCATCAATCAGACGTCCGTAATTAGTTGTAAAAGACGATTCACTATCAGAATTTTCTCCGCGAACGAAACGAATCTCTGCGCCAACTTGGCACTCAAACGGATCGTTTACCAATTCACCTAAACGAATTTTCGGACCAGCAAGATCTACGAGTACTGCTACCGGACGGCGATGGCGAACCGAACACTCGCGAATCCGCGCGATCGAGGATTCATGTTCCGCGCGGGTACCGTGTGCCATGTTCAAACGAAAAACATCGACTCCAGCTTCCACTAATTGCTCAATCGCAGCCAAGCTCGAAGAAACAGGGCCTAGAGTCGCAACAATTTTGGAACGGGTTCCGATAGTGGTTTTTGCTGCTGTTGCCATTATTGCTTTCCGGGTCGGTTGGTTAACGAATCAAGTATCATGCCGATGCTTGATATTACATATACTGGTTGATTAGATTCTCGACCATTTCTTGTCGGCCACTCACGTTTGGGGTGATTTCGCCCTGTTGCAGCATATAGGTCTCAAGCGATTCGAAGTCCTGATTGTTCGCTTCGATGTCAGCGCCCACTCCCGTGTCCCAACTCGCATAACGATCCGTAACGAATTGATCAAGTTTGCCGTCGGCTCGTATCGCTGCTGCAATCCGTAGTCCACGAGCAAAACAATCAATTCCACCAACATGCGCGTGAAACAAATCGATCGGCTCAAAGCTCTCTCGACGAACCTTCGCGTCGAAATTCACTCCTCCCGACGTCAATCCACCATACTTCAGTAAGACCAACATTATCTGCGTCGAAACATAATTGTCTGTCAAGAATTGGTCGGTATCCCAACCTAGCAGCAGGTCGCCCGTGTTGGCATCAATCGACCCTAACATTTCTTGAGCCCCTGCATAATCGAGCTCATGCATCATCGTATGCCCAGCTAGCGTAGCGTGGTTGGTTTCAATATTGAGTTTGAAACGTTCCATCAATCCATAGGATCGCAGGAAATTAATACAGGCCGCCACATCCGAATCATACTGGTGCTTAGTCGGTTCCTTGGGTTTAGGTTCAATTAGAAACGTGCCCTCGAATCCGATCTTATCCGCGTAATCAACAGCCATATTCATAAACTGACCCATGTGGTCAATTTCACGTTTTAAATCCGTGTTGTATAACGTCTGGTAGCCTTCTCGACCTCCCCAAAACACATAGTTTTCACCACCGAGTTGCAGCGTTACTTCCAAGCACTTCTTGACTTGAGCGGCTCCATAAGCAAATGCGTCCGCATTGCAACTCGTCGATGCTCCATGCATGTAACGTGGGTTACTGAATAAGTTTGCCGTACCCCATAATAACTTGATTCCGGTTCGTTGTTGTTCTTCCTGAAGTACTGCACATACCGCATCGAGGTTGGCATGCGATTCGGACAATGACCCGCCTTCGGGTGCAACATCACGATCGTGGAATGCATAAAACGGTACGCCTAGCTTTTCCATAAATTCGAACGCCACGCGTGCTCGATTACAAGCATTCTCGACACTCTCACTACCATCATCCCAAGGACGAACCATCGTTGGTGCGCCAAAAGGGTCTAAGCCAGTGCCCCGAAAAGTGTGCCAATACACCACGCTCAACCGCAGGTGATCCTGCATCGTCTT
>JAYZBF010000024.1:0-9643 GCA_036338835.1 Planctomycetota bacterium | reverse complement strand
AAAATTCATGAATGAACCGCGATGGACGGGGCGATCAAACATGATGTCTACCGCGCGATGTTCGTCCCACATAATCGTCTTGACAACTCCGGAAGGTTCGTGGTCTTGGAATGATCTTCTGCTAACTGGATCCGTTACAATTCGCGGGCGGAACAGCAGACGTCATTAAGACTATAACAGATCCAGTAAGCAGACGGACGTTCCAAGACCACGAACCTTCCGGAGTGGTTAAGACGATTATGTGGGACGAACATCGCGCGGTCGACATCATGTTTAATCGCCCAGTCCATCGCGGTTCCTTCATGAATTTCAAGGCCGATGCAGAATACGGGCACCCGATTACCGAATTAATCATGGCCGCTGGGCAACAACAATTCAAAACCGACTTTATCATTGGCGACATTCGAGGTGGCGACACTTTACCACTTAACACTAAAGACATGCCTTATTACGCGCCTGGCGAGTTTTTGCTTATTGATGCCCAAGGTAATCTCGTTGTCCACACCGAACTTGCGGACGACACATTGTTCCGCCGCTACAACTATACTTCTGATCCGGAAGACCAGTTCGCCCCGTCTGACGCAGGCATGGGTGGAGAAATGGGGGGCATGATGGGTGGCATGGAAGGCATGGGCGAAGACGATTAAATCCTATGCGATCTCGTAGGAGTCGGTACCTCTACCAAGGCCAGCGAGCACCGAGTGTTGTTTTTTGGATCTTGGTGAGTTGCCGTATTCCCTGCCCAGCGAGACTAAGCATGCTCTGCAACTGAGCGTCATCAAAGGTCGCTTCTTCACCCGTCCCCTGAATTTCAACAAACTGCTTACCTCCGGTCATCACGACATTCATATCCACATCGGCAGCATAGTCCAACTCGTAATCCAAGTCCAAGTAACAGCGTCCGTCTACAACTCCAACACTCACAGCTGCTACGCTGTCGTGCAACGGATATTTCTGTGGATCAGGCAAATCTTTACGAATGCTATGAATAGCATCGACACAGGCGATCATGGCACCCGAAATGCTTGCCGTCCGAGTTCCACCATCGGCCTGCAACACATCACAATCGATTGAAATGGAACGTTCTCCGAGTGCATCTAGATCCGCAACCGCTCGTATACTTCGACCAATCAACCGTTGAATTTCTGTTGTGCGACCATCCACCTTGCCGCGATCTCGGCGTTTACGTGGGCTGGTACTCGACGGCAACATATTATATTCAGCCGTAATCCAACCGCGACCGCTGCCCTTCATCCAATGCGGAACCGACTCTTCAATACTTGCCGTACATAAGACAACCGTATCACCGGCGCGGAACAACACGCTTCCAGGCGCCTTATTTGTATAACGCCGTTTTACTGATATATCACGTAATTGATTTGCCCGTCGTTTGGTCTTCGCCATCGTCATCTCCTAAAACTTATTGATTTACTTCTTGCAGCAACCACATCAATAATCCCTTTTGCGCATGCATCCGATTTCCTGCCTGAGTAACCACTCTACTCTGAGGTCCATCCATCACCGCGTCAGTAACTTCTTGACCCCTGCGAGCTGGCAGGCAGTGCAAGAAAATTGAATCCTGTGCAGCAACACTTAGTAACTCATCGTTAACTTGGTACTCTGCGAAGTCTTGCTCACGCTGTTGCTGCTCTTTCTCTTGACCCATGCTGACCCAAACATCCGTATATATAGCCACCGCATTTTCCACAGCAGCTCGCGCATCGGTGGTTTGCTCAACAGCAAAGCCGTCACAACCTTTACTGATAACATCCAACGCGTCTGCGTCGAATTGATATTTTTCCGGACAGCCAATTGTTAATCGCATGTCGAGTTTACCGCAAGCGATAGCTAACGACCGTGCCACGTTGTTCGCGTCACCGATATAGGCCACTTCTTGGCCTGCAAGATTATTGAACCCACCCACATGTTCAGCGATTGTATGTACATCCGCTAAAGCTTGGCAGGGATGACAAAAATCGGTCAGCGCAGTAATGACCGGTACCGTACAATATTGCGCAAGTTGCTCCACCGTTTGGTGCGAATAGGACCGACAAGCAATGACGTCGACATATTCACTCAACACTTCGCTGAAATCCTTCATCGATTCACGAACTCCCCAACCCGCTTCCTGTCCTAAGAACAGACTACCGCCGCCGAGTTGAGTCATGCCAGCCTCAAAACTGACACGCGTTCGCAGCGATTGTTTTTCGAAAATCAGTGCGAGATTAGAACCTTGCAATGGTGCCGTCTTTTTCGATCTAGCCAAGTCGCTCTTGAGCGATTCGGAGATCTCCAAAATTCGCCGCAATTCATTTTTAGTTAAATCAAATAACGAAATTAAATGTTTCATACCGTCTTATCCAAGAAAAAATCAAATTCGCTCGATCTCAAACGTCGACCGAGTCGCCGAACCACTGAGTTCGGTATCACAGAATTGTGAATTGGGTAACCCACGCGATTCAGTGTTACAACTCCAATCGCCGCAACACGCCAGATAAAATATCAACGCCTTCGTTGGCTTGTTGCTCCGTCAAATTCATGGCCGGAAGCAATCGTATAACATTACCCTGCGTGCAATTAACTAACAGGTTCTGATCTAAACATTGCTGTACGACATTTCCACCATCGACATCCAGTTCGATGCCAACCATCATTCCAGCAACCCGAATTTCCTTAATCCACTGACATTCGCGGCACAACTCACTGAAACGACTTTCGAAGAAGGCGGCTAACATTTGCACATTCTCCAACAGCCCTTCTTCTTCAATCGTCTCAATCATGGCAATCCCAGCAGTCGCAGCTATCGGGTTCCCGCCAAAAGTAGAGGCATGCATTCCAGGTCTCAAGCTCGGAGCAATTTCTGTCGTTGTCAGCATGGCGCCAGCTGCGATTCCACCACTGATCGCTTTTGCCAATGTCATGACATCTGGTGTCACACCAAATCGTTGGTATCCAAACCAATCTCCCGTTCGGCCACAACCAGTTTGGACTTCATCGAACATTAACAACAAATCGTGCTGATCCGCCAATTCGCGCAAGCCTTGCAAGAATCCATCCGCAGGAATCCGCACTCCACCTTCACCCTGGATCGGTTCTATTAGCAGGGCACAAGTTTCCTCATCAATTAATTCGCTTGTTGCCTGCAGGTCGCCATAGGGTGCATAATTAAATCCAGCCATCAACGGCCCTAAACCAGCATGATATTTGGGCTGCGCCGTAGCGGTGGTCGTCGCCATCGTACGCCCGTGAAAACCGCCTTCAAAGGTGATGATTTTGTATCGATCCGGCCCATGATGCAAGCGAGCTAACTTAATCGCAGCTTCGTTCGCCTCGGCTCCCGAATTGCAAAAAAATGCTTGGCCTCCAAAACTTCGGTCGCTCAACAACTTGGCCCACTGCCCTTGGGATTCGAAATGCCAAGAGTTAGGAACATGGACAAGCGTAGCTACTTGTTTTTGGATCGCTTGCACCACCTTGGGTGGACAATGCCCTAGCAGATTACAACCCCAACCTGGAAAAAGGTCCAGATAGCGATTTCCCTCAGCGTCCCAAATAGATGACCCTTCTCCTCGCACCAAGTTAATGCCATAACGCCCGTAATTGGGTATCACATAATCTTGAAACAAGGCGATCGTATCTGGTGAACTTAAATTCTGAGCGCTCATGACTTCTGTTCCTTTAGTACTATAAATTCTGCTGCATTCCCAGTGCATATTATAGGATGATTTTGCGAATGCCGCCTTGATTGTACCGCACAATTACAAAACGGTGAAACACCTAGTAAAGCGTATATCGCGAATTACGCTAGCCACTATTTGATGATTTGAGTGCCAATGCCTTGCGATGTGTAGATTTCCAACAACAGCGAATGGCGGATGCGACCATCAATGATATGGACTTTACGCACGCCGCGATCGAGTGTTTCCATACAAGCTTCGACCTTGGGAATCATCCCAGCATCGATTGCCCCATCAGCAATCAACTGGCGAGCACGCTCGGCAGTTAGCGAAGCTATCAATGTTGACGGATCGTCTTTATCCTCAAGCACTCCGTTTACGTCGCTCAAAAAGATCAATTTTTCGGCGCCCAACAAACGTGCTACCATTGTGGCAGCGGAGTCAGCATTCACGTTGTAAACCTGCCCCTGATCGTCAGTGCACATCGAAGGGATGATAGGTACAGTACCCGCATAGCACAGATTGTCGATGACCGCTTGGTCAATTTGTGTGACTTGACCCACAAAACCTAAATCCACGTTTTCCCCGTCAAGAACTAAATCTAAGGGTTCGCCAAACAACACAGGCGTGCTCTCAAAATTCAATGTCATCGCGCGACCACCAATATCTTCAATCAGTTCAGCGAGCTGGCGATTAACACTCCCGGCAAGCACTTCCTGAACGATACTTAGAGTCGCTTGATCCGTAACTCGACGGCCATGTACAAAATTAGGGGTAATACCAGCTTCATCCATCGCGGCGTTAATAGCAGGGCCTGCTCCATGTACGATCACGGGCCGCATTCCTACAGTTTCCATGAAAACGATATCCAATAATATATGACGCAGCGCAGCTTCGTCTGCCATGATACTTCCGCCAAGCTTAATGACGGTGGTCCGGCCACGAAATTGCCTGATCCACGATAACGCTTCGATCAGTGTATCTGCTTTTTGTATTGCATCGTCCACAACATCAACCTTTTAAACCGTGTACTCCGAAGCTAAATATTCTAGGTGTGCCACCAGCAATGTGTCAACAATCAAAACGGTAGCGAGAAATTGCCCGCGACCGATGCGTTTTTGCCCGTGGCCAAGCTTCTTTTCTCGGAAATGAGTAGATCGACTTAATTTGCATCATAATGAGAATCTCCCACTAGAAAAAAACATGCGTTCGTGGCATGATACTAATAGCAATCGTTTAGCAATCCTTCACAGCTCAATTCTTACCCTGGATTAATCACCTGCGATGACCGCCGACGCAATGCTTGACAATCCCATTGCCAACGACGCCAACACACAAACGATGGCGATTATTCTCGCTGCAGGACGGGGTTCCCGCATGCAATCCGACAGACCCAAGGTGCTGCTCCTAGCCTTAGGTCGCCCACTGGTGGCACACGTCATTGATGCACTGGTAACCGCTGGCATCCAAAAAATTGTCCTAGTCGTAGGCTATCAGCAAGAACTCGTTAAAACAGAACTCAAAGAATACGCCAACCTCACATTCGTGACCCAACAAGAGCAACTTGGCACAGGTCATGCAGTTCAAATGTGTGAAGCTCAACTCAAACAACACTCCGGCCCAGTCATCGTCGTAACCGGCGACTCGCCTCTAATACAACCGCAATCCCTTAAGGCACTTCTCGCGAAGTTTCAAGCAATACAAGCAAGCTGTATTTTAGGTACTTTGCACCACGATAACCCGACAGGCCTAGGCCGCATCGTACGCGATGGGCAAGGGAACTTTACCGGCATCGTCGAACATAAAGATGCTACAGAACAGCAGAGAAATATCACGGAAGTCAACATGAGCACCTATGTGTTTGATGCAAGTCACCTACAATGGTCGCTAGCAAAACTACAATCAAACAATGCTCAGGCGGAATTCTATCTGACGGATTGTCCGTCGATATTGAAACAAGCTGGGTATGTTGTTGAAGCACTGCCGGTTTTAAAATCGTGCGAGTCGTTGAGCGTAAATACGCTCGAACAGTTACAATTAGTCGAACAAGAAATGCAACAACTGGGGTATTAGATGCGTGAATTAAAAATATTCAGTGGCGACGCAAACCGAGTCCTAGCCGAAGATATTTGCGGGTTTCTACATCTACCGCTGGGCGCCATTTCACTGACCACATTTCCAGACGGCGAAAAGCACTGCAAAATTAATGAAGACGTGCGAGGTCGCGATATTTTTATCATCCAGCCCACCTCACCACCGGTTAATGACAACCTGATGGAACTGTTAATCATGATTGACAGTTTCAAAAGAGCCAGCGCTTCACGAATTACCGCCGTCATTCCCTATTTTGGCTATGCTCGATCGGACCGTAAAGATGAAGGCCGAGTACCCATTACGGCAAAACTATGTGCAAATATTATTACTCGAGCAGGAGCGGACCGCGTTTTGACCATGGATTTGCACGCAGCACAAATCCAGGGATTTTTCGATGTCCCAGTCGACCACCTGTACGCCGCGCCCGTCATGAACGAGCACTTCCGCTCCATGAATCTCGACCCCGATGATCTCGCCGTCGTCAGTCCGGATGAAGGTAGCATTAAGAGGTCCATTGGACACGTACAACGGTTGGGGGGCAAATTGGCAATTGTCGACAAACGCCGAGCTAGCGCCATGGAGACTACCCAAGAAAACCTAATCGGGGGTCCCATCGAAGGTCGAGTCGCCTTAATGTTCGATGATATGATTAGCACAGCTGGCAGTATTTGTGGTGCGGCAGAATTAGTCAAAGCTGCGGGTGCACGCGAGATACATGTCGCAGCAACACACGGCGTGTTTTGTGGACCCGCATTGGAGCGGATACAAAAGTCGCCCATCACTAGTGTTATTGTGACCGATAGTATTGCTTTAAGTGACGAAGCTAAGATACCACAGATCAAGCAATTGACGGTCGCGCCGTTATTAGCAGAAGCGATTAAGCGAATTCATCACGATCAATCTATTAGTTCCATCTTTGCCAATTTTGATGGCTCCGATGAATAACGCGATTCATATTAAGACACAATTCACCGCAGAAAATACAACAGAGATTTAACATGGCAAAAGCACGAAAGCAAGCGGCCTTTGAAACCGTCGAACCTATCGGAGCTAGAATTCTAGTTCGCAAAGATGACCCAAAACGTGAAACCCGTGGTGGGATTGCGCTGCCTGACGCCGCTGAAATACCTACAATTACCGGTCGAATAGTCTCTATTTCAGCGTTAATAGAAAATGATGAAGATGTCCCGTTGAGACAATACGATAAAATCCTGTTTCATCCCAAGGACGCCATTCCTGTAGAATTCGAGCACGATAACCAGTTGTTCGTTGTGCCCGTCGACGATGTCGTGGCCGTCTTCCGCTCCGACGAATAGCAATGTGCCAAGCCTAGCTGTATGCCCACTGAGAAATCTATCCGCTGTTACCAGCGTTTTGCCCATTTGGACTTGTAAAGCTCGACCTTTATGCCAAAATAACGAATTGCCTATTGATTAATTTTATCAACCGCTGTCGTCTTGACGTCCTTGGATTGATGCTTATTCTTAGGGATTAATACCATTTTCACGCAATCCAAAGTTTGATGCGGCTTAGGTGATGCTTGTGTTAGTTCGCAAGTGATTTTCCAACCCAGAATCATCAAATTAACCTACAAAAGAAGGAAGAATTCCATGGCGGAATTGTTTCAATCCGAATTACGAGACCTTACTGGCAGTGCTAATACCCGTCGATTACGTCGCAGTGGCCATGTCCCTGCGATCCTTTATGGGCACGGCAAAGAAAATGTCAGCTTGTCACTTGTCAGTAAACAGGTCCAAGCAGCGATCGAAAAACGAGAAAAACTCGTTCAACTCGAAGGTGCCGTTACCGAAAATGCTCTCGTCAAAGCTGTCCAGTGGGACGCCTTGGGATCTGAAGTTATTCACCTTGATCTGACCCGAGTAGATGAAAATGAAACTGTCGAAGTGACAGTTGTCATTGTCGTTAAGGGTACAGCTCCAGGACTTGCTGCAGGTGGACGAGTAAACCGAATCATTCGCAGAACTCAAATCACTTGTCCGGTTATGAAAATACCAAGTGAAATTGAACTGAACCTCTCAACACTTGAACTCAACGGTAGCCTCACATTGGCTGACATACAACTTCCTGAAGGTACTCAACTTGTAGCAGCACCGGAATCCGTGGTTGCCACGTGTACTGAAATTATCATCATTGAAGAACCAACCGCTGATGAAGCCACAGATGATGCGGCAGAACCTGAACTAATCGGTGATACCGACGCTGACGCTGACGATGGTGATGGTGATGACGATGCGGAAAGTAGCGACGCAGAAAGTGATGATACAGACGCAGGAGGCGAATAACACAGTTCCTAGGTTTAGATAAAGCAACGATCCGTTAAGCAACGATCTAACACTTTACGAGATCAACATCATGAAACTAATTGTTGGTTTAGGAAACCCTGGAAAACAATACCAATCCACTCGACACAATATTGGGTGGCAGGTCATCGCAGAACTCGCAATTCGGCACGGCGATACCCGAGCCAAAGCAAAATTCAACGGTGAAGTAGTAGAAGCTCAGTTCCAATCCAACCGTGGATTACTACTGTGCCCATTAACATATATGAATTTGAGCGGAAATAGTGTCAAACCCGCTTGTGATTTTTATGATTTACCACATGACGACATCCTTGTTGTGTGCGATGATATAAATCTCCCCCTTGGGAATTTGCGCTTTCGAGCCAAAGGATCTGCGGGAGGTCAAAAGGGGTTAAAAGATATCCTGCAAAAACTGGGAAGTCAGAGTATTCCTAGATTACGCATCGGAGTCGGCCAACCTCCCCCGCGGTGGGATGCCGCGGATTATGTATTGGGGAAATTCACAACGCAAGAACAGGAAATCGTACAACAAACAGTTGATTCGGCGAGTAACGCCATAGCCGACTGGGTGGCCCACGATACCGCTTATTGCATGAACCTATACAACGAAAATTAAGTACCTAAACAATAACCTATTTTTGATTTTATGAGGAGAATTGATTTGTCTGCAACCGTTTACGAATGCATGCACATTCTCGATTCCAATCGATATGCTCGTGACCCCAGTGGAGTTCAAGAGTCTGTCGATAGCACGGTTACGAAATTTGATGGAGAAATCCTTGTTTCGCGACTTTGGAACGAACAGAAACTTGCTTATCTCGTCGATGGTCACCGTAAAGGGACCTATTGGCTTAGCTACATCCGAATAGAAGGATCGCGACTCGTTGAAATGGAACGTGCTTTTCAACTCAACGAAAATGTCCTGCGAACCTTGACTTTGCGACTAGACGAACGACTCGTCCAACCAATGGTTGCACATGCTTTAGGAGAAACTGCACCCACCGACAGCGACGATGATACTGCTAGTGACACAGGTGATCAAAGCGATGCGAATGGTAGCGAAGAGGTTGGGGAATCGGCCGAAACAACTGAAGCCGTTGATCAACCGGTAGCTGAAGAAGCTAGTAGTGAATCGTAGACAAGGTGAAAAGGTGAAACGGTTTTGTGACGTCATATCACGATATTGCCGTCCACACCGGATTAGGTGAGTGGACGAGCGGTAGACATTGTCGACTCCAAAATATTCAAAACCACTATTAAGGAATGTTAGCAACATGGCCAGTTTTAATAAAGTTATCCTGATGGGTAATCTCACTAGGGATGTTGAATTACGATACACACCTTCAGGTACAGCTGTGACCGAAATCGGACTCGCTGTAAATGACCGACGCAAGGACGCCAATGGACAGTGGGTGGATGAAACGACATTCGTTGACATTACTCTGTGGGGACGAACCGCTGAAGTTTGTAACGAATACCTTGGTAAGGGTTCCGGAGTCCTAATTGAAGGGCGACTGAAACTTGACCAGTGGGACGACAAACAGACTGGAC
>JAYZBF010000023.1:0-11151 GCA_036338835.1 Planctomycetota bacterium | reverse complement strand
GAGGCAACGCCACACAACATAAGGCAAAAAATCAATGCAATCGGTTGTAGAGACATGTTCAAACCTTAGGCCAGGATATCGTGTTTGACATCACCATAAACGTCGGTCAGCCTAAAATCTCTGCCCGCATATTGGTACGTCAATTTTTCGTGATCTAAACCCATCAAATGCAGCATGGTCGCATGCAAATCATGAAAATGTACTTTGTTTTCGACGGCATAATACCCGTAATCATCGGTACTGCCATATCTCAAGCCTCCCTGCACACCACCGCCGGCTAGAAACATGGAGCAGGCGTGTGGATTATGATCTCGTCCATTCTTGTTACCTTGTTCGACCGGAGTACGTCCAAATTCGCCTCCCCACCAAACCAATGTATCTTCCAGCAAACCGCGTTGTTTAAGGTCGCGCAATAAACCGGCAATGGGTTTATCCACTTCTTTGGCATTCTTCGTATGAGCATCGCGGAGATTTGCATGTTGATCCCACTTGTAACTATGGGTCACTTGAATAAACCGCACACCTTGCTCGGCAAATCGACGTGCCAATAGACATTGAATTCCAAAGTTTTTCGTTGGCTCCTCATCAATCCCATACATTTTATATGTGTCTTTTGTCTCCTGCGAGATATCTTGCAACCCAGGCATTTGATTTTGCATACGATATGCGAGTTCGAATGATGCAATCCGTGACTCCAATGCGTCGTCGGTATCTCGTTTTTCCAAGTGCTGGCGATTCACCTGCCCCAAAAAATCAAGTTCCGCTCGTTGCATTTTAGGGCCAACCCATTTATTTTCGATAAAGTGAATTCGAGCTTCTTCCGCTTTAATGCTCGCCGCACCGATCGGCGTGCCTTGATAATGTGCCGGCAAAAACGCGCTCGACCAAGCATTCACGCCACCGTGGCCAAGGGTAGGGCAGATTGTTAAAAAGCCAGGCAGGTTTTGATTTTCACAGCCAAGTCCGTACATCAACCACGAACCTATCGAAGGCCGTACGAACGTATCGGAGCCCGTGTGCAATTCCAGCAGCGCCGCTCCGTGTCGAGAATTGCTGCCATGAATCGAATTAATAACACAGAGGTCATCTGCCATTTGTCCGACGTGAGGAAACAGATCGGATACGTGTAATCCGCTTTCACCATACTGGCGAAACTTCCAAGGCGACCCGAGTAGATTTCCCGTAGCACTGGAAACGATACGAGGTTTTTTACCCGGATAGGGTCGACCATCATGCTTCTGCAATAACGGCTTGTAATCAAACGTATCAACCTGTGAGGGCCCACCGTGCATGAACATGAAGATGATTCGTTTGGCACGCGCTGGAAAACGCGCTGACTTGGGTGCTGTAGCCGCTCGACGTGATTCAGCAGCCAATACCCCGTTGTTCATTTGCTCCTGGAGTAATCCTGCTAATGCCAAACTCCCAAACCCAACACTCGATTGCTGCAACATCGCACGTCGCGACAACGGTTGAGCTAAAAAGTTATGACATTGTGAATTGTCTGCCATGATTTTATTTCCAAAACTATCCGTAACTTAATCTAAATAAGCAAATTCGTTAGCTGCCAACAACACTCGGCACAAACCTTGCCAAATTACCAGTTCCGCGGCCGCACTTGCATTATCGTCCATATCCTGCACGGATAATTCACGATACCGCTGCAAAAATTGATTGCACTTATCAATATCCTCCGACGTAGCCACGCGACCATATACGATCTCATGTAAAGCGTTAATCCGTTCTGCATTGGTTTTAATATCGTCCTGTAGCACGCGTTGCGCTAGCCTACTCGCTTCGTCTTGGACTAATTTACTATTCATCATAAACAACGCTTGCGGCGTCACAACAGTATTCTTTCGTTGGCCTTGAATAACACTTGGGTCCGCAAAATCGAAAGCTATAAACACATTATACAAAGCACTTCGCAAAATCGGTAAATAAACACTGCGACGATTGAAATCATAGGTAGTTCGTTTTGATCCCGTACCCGTGACATAAGCTCGATCCGTGTTGGGCAACAATTGACCATACATTTGTAAATCAAGGTTGTCACCAACCGTCAATAAAGCATCCCGCACTTCCTCTGCGTCAAGCCGCCGACGATTAAATCTCCACCACAATCGATTCTCAGGATCTTTTGTGTTGGCTTGAGAGTCAAATGTGCTGCTCATTTGATATGTGCTCGACAGCAACATCAAACGATGCATCTGTTTGATAGACCAACCTTGTTCAATAAATTCAACAGCTAACCAGTCCAGCAACGACTGGTTGGTCGGGCGTTGGCCAAGCAAGCCGAAGTTATCGGGTGAGCGCTGCAATCCATTGCCAAAATGCCACAACCACAATCGGTTAACGAAGACACGAGAAGTCAACGGATGTTGGGCATCCGTCAGCCACTGAGCCAATTGCATACGACCGCTCGCCTCCGCTGGAATCAACACATCGGATACCTGATCTACGACCTCAAGAAATCCCCGCTGTGTTGGCTCACCAAGTGTCAAATAGTTCCCGCGAATATGAATCGGCAAATCTTCAATTTTACCTTCGGTGACACCCATCGCCTTGCCCACCATCGGTTGTGCAGTAGCTAACGTGGCTTTGGATTTTACAATCGCTGCAATCGCTTGTTGCGATTTTTCAGAAACCAACTTATCAATTTCTTGCGGATCGCGAAATGGTCCATCGGCTGCGATCGCTTTGGTCACTATCCACCGCAAGGCACTGTCATCCTCGATTTCACTTATTGTATCACTTGCATCATCAACAGCAGATAATATGGTGACCAACTGTTGTTCAGCAGCGTTTCCTAGCTGCGCAAATGCCACTTGCTGTTCGCCGCGATCTCGCAATAAAAAACCTGCTAGATGTTCATCACGCTGTGAAACAGCCATTAGTAAAAAATCAACCCACTGTCTCAAGTACTCCGTTTGCAGACCTTGCTCCGCCGCTACGACCTCGATTTCGGCCAAGCTTTTTTGACCGCCACCGCTGTGATAAGTAACATTGTCTGATGTTGGAATAAACGCAATTTTGTCGAAATGAGGTGTCGTTCCTAGGCGTTGCCACCGAAGCGTATGTTTCCCCTCAGCGAATTGAAACACGCCACCGACGAACCATTTCACTTCCGACGACTGAAAACTTCCCGTTATCGCATTTGCCGCGTCTGAATCGACTAAATGCCCATCGACAAACAACTTGCCTCCTCTTGATTCCGCTTGCGTATACAGCCATTCCAAGCGGTAATTTCCAGCGGCGGTTATCTCAAAATCATACTCTGCATAATTCAAAAAAGTCGATGTGCCGGACGTGTTTTGGACAATGGGTGGAATCTTACCAATACTGCCGCGAGCATATTCTTCGGCTTCTTGAAGCAGTAAACCATCTACCTCTGTCACGGGCGTATCCGCTAAAACCGCCGTTAAGTCTTCCAAATTCGATGTCGGAGTCGCTTTAACAAGCAAGATTTTATCCACATGCGGTACGGGTCCTTCTTCCCGTGCTATCCTGATGACATTATTACCCGCCTGTAATGCATAAATTCCCTCTACGAACCAGGTTTGAGAATCCGCGAACCATGTACCGGTTGTATGTGCAGCGATATCTGAATCAACGACCGTTCCATTGATCGTTAATACCATGGGCCGCGAATCAACCGCGGCATAACGCAATTCCAACTGATAATCCCCAGCGTCCTCGATTTCGACATCGTATTCTGCAAACCCTTGATACAGCAAAACGCCAACACCTTTTCCATAGTTTGTTGTTTCCGCTTGTAGAGTGCCTCGCTGAAACTTCTCCGCCTCCCACGCAATGCTGTTTTCTACTGCAATCCCGTCTCGAATAAAGTTGCCAATCACATTGTGTCCATCCGCAATCGGCTTGCTATTGACACTAACAAATTTGGACGCAGAGATTAAATATTTGGACAACAAACGCTGCTGGGATTCTCGTAGCGTTTGCCTAGCCTCTATTTGAATCGCAGCTAATTCGTCATCCAACTCCTTAACATCAGAGTTGTGCTTTTCCAGAGCGGCTTTCGTTTCTGGAGTATCCAGCGGATATTCATGCCACTTGGCGACAACGTTGAAGTTCTCCATGGTCTTCGTAGACTTAAAGATACTTGCCAAGGCATAATAATCTTTGCTGGCAATGGGATCGAATTTGTGATCATGGCAGCGGGCACAACCCATCGTTAACCCCATAAATGCGCGGCTCATCGTGTCGAGCTGCTCATCAATAATATCCATTTCCATTTTCTGACCATCATCACAGGCTAGCATTTTGGGACCTATCGACAGAAAACCAGTGGCGGTCAAGCGATCGAGCCGTTCTTGGGGGGATGCATCCTGTTGAGGATCAAGCAAGTCGCCGGCGAGTTGTTGTTGAAGAAAATCAGCAAACGACAAATCTTGATTCCATGCTCGTACCACATAATCACGATATCGAAAGGCGTTTACATATGCCAGATTCTCGTCTAACCCGTTGGAATCGGCGTAGCGAGCGACGTCAAGCCACTTGCGGCCCCACCGTTCACCGTAACGAGGTGAAGCCAGTAATCGCTCCACTAAACTCTCGTAGGCCAGCGGCGATGTGTCCGCTAGAAACTCGTTAATTTCTGTTACGGTGGGAGGCCGTCCGGTTAAATCAAACGTGACCCGTCGAATCAATGTCCGCCGGTCTGCAGCAATGGCTGGCGTTAACTCTGACCGCTCCAGTTCACTGAGAATAAAAGTATCGATTGCATTGCTTACCCACGCTTTATTTTTCACACTAGGCAAGGCGGGACGTTGCGGAGTTTTAAATGCCCAAAATTTTCGCGATTGTTCAAAATCAATAACACGCGGCGCCGTATTGCTACTAGCAACTGCTTGACGCGGATCTGGAGCTCCCATCTCAATCCATTTTTTGAAAACCGCAATGACCTCAGGAGGCAATTTAGATTCTGGCGGCATCTGGTAGAAATCGTCTGAATATTCAATGGCTGCCATCAGCCAACTCTCAGACGGTTTAAAGGGCACAATCGCGGCACCAGAATCGCCACCCTTGAGTAATGCTGCGCGGGATTCAACGGACAATCCACCCTCGTATTCATCAGCGTTGCTAGAGTGGCACTCGTAACAATGCTGAATTAATAGCGGACGAATCTTAGATTCAAAAAATTTCAAACCCGCTGCATCAAATTCCGGTTCCTCTTGGCTATACGCATTTGTACAAAATGGCAAATAGGCCAGCGAAACGATAAAGAGGAACCAAGGGCGCATAGGAGGGAATCTTAAATCGGTGGGAAATTTAACACCTATATTTTACCTGAAAATGTCTCAGTAGGGGTAGGTCGCGTAAATGCGGAGCCCTATCCGTTTACGACTACAAGTCCAGACATCGTCCAAGCAATCAATTTCCAATGCGTTTAGATACTTCATCAACATCAGGGAAGTCACTCGGTATTTTTTGAGTCACTTTGCCACTGGCAGCCCACTCGGCACCACGTTGCAATGTGGTAATAAACCCGACACATTGCTGTGAGTCAATTCCATGGCCCATCGGTGTATGAAACACTCGGCCTTGCCCATAATCGATCGTAAAGATCATTGGCTCATGGCGCCCAGTACCTCCCCGTTCCTTGCTAGCAAACGCAGTCGCTAACACCGTCATGTTTTCAGCGGGTCCTCGGAGCATGTCATACAATTCATCCTTTTCATGCAACCATTGTCCTGGCATACCTTTGGTAATTGGATGCTGGGAGTTACGAGTTGTCACTAAAAATGGATGTTGTGCGCCATGATGACCTCCCTTGCCCGCGGACTTATCTCGCACGAGTTTCCCCTGATCATCAAAATAGACGTAGGGTCCCGATTTTTCGTTGCGTCCGCCCCAACCACCAAGCCCAATCGCCGCGTTATATTCCTTCCAAGCGCCAAACGAATTGTTTGCTGCATGAACGACGACAAACCCACCTCCTGTTTTTAAATATTCAATGAACGACTGTTGGGTAGCCTCTGGCCAAGCGGCACCGTTGTAGTTTGAAATCACTACATCAAAATTCTTAAACTCGGGGTGAAATGAATCGTCTGTTCCCGTTTTAGTCGTCGTTGCAATGGCCACGCTAAACAACTCGGTCTCTTCCAAATATTTCTTCATCATTTGCGATGTCTGTGGCCAAACCCCATGGTTATTCTGACCATCAATAATTAGTGCTTTGAGCTTTTGTTGGGCGTGCAGCAGCGGCGCACCGGCGGACAATACAAATGCAAACAACAATGCTGGCAGAATAAGTTTACGAATCATAATTGGTTTCCTTTATTGGTTAATAGCTGAACGCTTCAATTTTACTCGTTCAAGCATCTTCAATACTTCAAATTTAATTTTGGGTTCGGCATAGACTTCGAGGCAACTGGAGCGTGCCCGCCAAGTTGTGTAGCCCCCTAATACATGTTGCTCGGGTGGGGGAATATATCCAAAGGCACCGTTGGCCAATGAGATCGAGTAGGTCGTTTTAAACGGGCTATATTTTTTAATATTCAAACCTGTTTCCGCAAATACTTCGTTCGGTATGCCAACGATCCCTAGTGTTCCGATACCGATAGCTTGCAGTTGAATGTGTCGCGTCTTCGGCATCTTACTTAGAATAATTGTCTCTAACGCATAGACTTCTTCGCTCGTTTTAGGTTTGCGATCGGCCCAAGGCTTAACATAGTCTGTCGCCTCTGCAATTTCTTCATCCGTCGGAAAACGAACGGCGAGTTCTAGTTCCTTTTCTTCCATCGCCAAAGGCACCCAATCCTGATACTCGATTGTTTCAAACGCTTTCAAAGCCGCTGCTGAAACAGCCTCGGCAACCGATTGACGGTCTGTTTTTCGAGCGGAATCCCTCTTGTAATCCCGCAAATATGTATCGCCACTGGTACCGTTTGCCAGCATTGCAATCGCTGGCTTTGATTCGTCGCCGGAAGCAAGTTTCGCTTCAAGAATAGCTTCAAATATTCCAAAGTAATCCGCTGAAATATTGGGAGCGCCGACGTAATGTAATGAGTAGGCACACATTACGGCAATTTGTCGACCGTCGACTGCTTGCAAAGAAATAACTGGGATTTCAGGATCCTCTAAACCGGTCTCTCGTATTGCTTTAGCGTTTTTATATCCAGGGTGCATTTGGGCTCGATCATTACGCGTACCACCAAATCGATTAGTCGGGGCAACCCCTTCGGTCATCATCCAGCGTCGCGTTGCCACATGTAAATCGTCTCGGCCCATCGCCCAACCGATCCGCGCTGGTTCTAGGTTCTTATACGCTTGCTCAATCGCCGCGGCAATCCGACCGGGTAAAAATGCCGCGTAGCGAACATCCACACTAGATCCTAAGCAGCTAAACACCGATGGTGCACTGTGGCAATGGGTCGCTGAAATGAGGATTCGATTCGTTGGTATCCCAGTAGCCTGAGAAGCGAACTGCTTGGCACGATCAAGTAGTTCGCGTGGCATCATACAACTATCAACCAGTACTATCGCGATTTTAGTTTCGCCATCATCCAATACGACTGCTCTCGCAAAGAGTGGATCATTGATCTCTTCGATCAATCGCTCCAGCATATTTCCGTTGACAATCACGGGAAGATCTTGGGGCGTCACATCGACTTTCGCAGCACCGGCGCGGAACACTTGGTCTTCCGCGCAACTCAGGGAAACCTGCACACTCAACAACAAAATAATCAGGGTTGTCTTCATAATTGATCCTTGAGCTACTTATTCTGTTTGTCAGTGGGACGAGCGGGGACTTCGGCAATGTTTGACCATCATCCAGAATTAAGTTGCGGCGGCCTACACGATAGAAGCACTCAACTAATCTCAGGTACAACGTAAGGCTTACGATAAGGCCGTGTTAGTAATGCATCGGCTTGTTTATCACCTGGGAACGATTCGGTCGCTGGATCGAATTTCAAGTCACGACCCACAGCCACAGTTGTTTCGTTCAAGTCAATTTTCACTGCCTTGAGGTTATTCTGCAACATATCAAGTGAACTTTTAATCTGTTCGTTTTTTCCAAACGGATTATTGTTTCCGGAAAATGCATCTTGTTTACCTAGGCGATAGGAAATGTTCCCTAAGTGGCACAGTGCCGCGGAATAATGTGCTACTTCCGCGTCGCAGTTGACATCTGCATTATCGCGTGAACGCACGGCGTGGATAAAGCTACCGAAAGCGCCTCCTGGAGTCACCGGTGCTGCTTCTCCCTTAGCTTGAATCGACGCACCACCATTTTTCGGATAGAACGTCCCGCCTTTAATCATACCTTCGGTGGTGTAGTATTCATTGGAGACATTTCGATCAGGGGATCCCGATTTACCAACAAGCCCTCGCGTTTCAAACAACAGAGTAGCTTCATCGTATTCGTAAACACTAATCTGCATGTTAGGTGTTTGTCCTTGATCTTTCTCGCCGGGAACATAACGGCCGCCGATACTCCAAACTCGGTTAGGCATCGTCGCTCCTTTAATCGCCCAGCGAGCAATATCCATCTCGTGAACACCTTGATTTCCCGTGTCACCGTTGCCTGTATCCCAGAACCAGTGCCAGTTGTAGGTGTGTAAATTTCCATGGAAATCCTGCTTAGGAGCGGGTCCGAGCCACAAATCCCAATCTAAATTTGCGGGTGGTGCGGTGACTGCTTTATGGCCAATGGACCATCTTGGTTTGCAGCAATATCCCTTCGAGACCAACAGTTTTCCATATTTCCCAGACTGAACTGCGGCAATCTCGTTGGCCTTGCCTTGGCTCGAGCGATTTTGTGTCCCATGTTGAACAATGCGATTATATTTGGCGGCGGCGGCGACGCACTGTCGTCCCTCCCACACATTGTGTGAGATTGGCTTTTCAACATAAACATCTTTCCCAGCTTGGCAGGCCCAGACGGTAATCAGCGAATGCCAATGGTTGCAAGTTGCGACAGAGATTGCATCGAGGTTCTTGTTTTCAAGTGCGACGCGAATATCCTGTACGCACTCAGGAGTGTTCCCACCTTTGTCGTGTACCATTTTACTACGTGAATCAAAGAGGTTTTTATCGGGGTCGATTAAACAACTGACTTCAACTCCATCCATCGGTGCAAAACCACCAATGTGTGAAGTCCCCCGTCCATTAATCCCTGCCACCCCAATACGAATTCTGTCATTCGCTCCGAGCACTTGTCGCGATGACTTCGTGCCACCAATGGTGAACAATGAAAATGTGGTCGCAGTCGAGGCAGCACCTTTGACAAACTGACGTCTATTGAACTTCGACATTATAAGTAGCTCCTGTTTTCTTGATTTGATCAACCTACTAAAACACCATGTATCGCACGTCTCAATTAGAATTGATTCAACATCCAAAGTCCAGCAAAAGCACGGCACGTAACCGCCCGGAATCTCCCGATGATAATTCTCACGTTAATTCGTGGCTCAAATACGGCCTTTACTTTGCAACAGTTTGGTACGTGGCGCTATGCCCGTGGGCAGGGATGCTAATCGTATAATTACGTGAATCTGCAGCCACGGAGAGTTTTATGAAATTCCCCGCACATTCGTCCGCTTTACGATTAGCAATAAACTCGGTGGCCGTGTTACTAACCATGCCATCTTCACGCATATTTTTGTGAACTTGATACATCGCCTGTATCGAAGGCGTCGCTTTGAGATTGGCAAATACTTCTGGCATGCAGCCTTTGGTTACACCATTATTCATCACACTAACGGTCGGTAAAATCGAACGTAAAACCAATGGGTTGTTACTACTATCAAGCCCATGATGGGTCACTTGATAAACATCTACGCGGCCAATTAAATTCACCGGACATACCAACTTTGTTTCTTGATTCCAAGTAATATCACCGCCATCGTAAAAGCGGAATTTACCAAATTCCAACAGCATCGTGACGCTATTGGCGTTATCACTACCGTCACGGTCTTTGGGTCGCACATCTGCACAGGTCAATTCATTCAATTTATTTCCCCGCGTGGGATCAATAAACTCCTTGCGAGCAGCGATACACGTTAGCTTTATGCTTTTGAACTGATTGCCAGTCAACAGTTTTTTAACACTTCGTGCTTGCTTTAACGGCAATTGCATTCCCGGTGAAATAACTTGCCGCGAATCACTCTTAAACCCAAAATACTCCGCCCCCGGATCGTTCGGCATATCAGCAAACTTACCATTATCCCACACCTGACCAATTGGAATGAGGCGTGAGAGTTCCGCTGCCCCACCGAAATGGTCGCGATGATAGTGGGTAGTAATGAGATGATCGATGCGCGTCAAGCGAGCTTGTTCGGTCACTAACTTAAAGATACGACCAGAATCGCGAATGCCGGGGTTTCCCGTATCAATCAACACCGACTCGCCCTGCGGAGTGACTATCAAAGTAGCCGCGCCGCCTTCGACATCAATCCAATAGACGTCCAATCGGCCATCTCCAGCAGCCGCACATGCCGTGCTTTTTACGCCAGGGCTGAAAAAGCCTACTGTCATGATCAGACAAACAAACGCCCACTTGCTAAGCCAATTCTTCATCGCCATCTCCTGCATCAAATATGATTTACTATTACGAGTTAATAGTATTAAACCATATTACAGAAGTTCGTGTATTGGCGCCGTACCTGGAGCAACCAAATATTGCGGCCGCCCACTGAAATCAAACAGACGCTGCGAATCGAGGTCAATGCCTAGATTGCGATACAACGTCGCATAGACTTCTTTAAAAGTCACCGGTCGGTCCACCGGCTCTCCTGCCTGACGATCCGTCGCACCAAGCACTTGTCCAGTTTGCATCCCGCCACCGGCGAGCAACGCACAGGAAACTCGCGGCCAATGATCGCGGCCACCTTTGTCGTTGATCTTGGGGGTTCTGCCAAACTCGCCCCAAGCGACTACGGTGACGTCATCAGACATGCCGCGGTCATGTAAGTCTTGCACCAAAGCCGATATGCCTTGATCAAATACCGGCAACTCTTGTCGAGCATGGTCAAAATTACCGCCGTGCCAATCCCAGAAACTATAGTTCACTGTAACCACGCGAACACCCGCTTCGACTAACCGCCGCGCCATGAGAAAATTCTGAGGCACTCGTGGAGCACCGTCACCCTTAGGCTTGGTCGCATCATCACTGCCATATCGCTC
>JAYZBF010000022.1:0-11559 GCA_036338835.1 Planctomycetota bacterium | reverse complement strand
CCGCAACCGGCTTCTTTGTTGCCATCGGGCACACGCCCAACACACCGTTCCTCGACGGCGCGCTGGACGTTAATGAAAAAGGATATGTTATTTGGACCGAAAGCCATCGTACAAATACTAGTGTCCCTGGAGTGTTTGCTGCTGGGGATGTGGCGGATGACTACTATCGTCAAGCGGTCACTGCCGCCGGCACAGGATGTTCCGCGGCACTCGATGCGGAACGCTACTTGGCAGCCAACGGCTTATAAACTTGTAGATGCATTTATGTCGTGATCGAAGGATCACTTGTATGTATATTGATTCACTTTTATTAAAACCCAATAGGGAAACTAACAATGTCTGATAACGACCAACAGATCCAAACTAACCGCGAGATGATTCTGGCAGCGAAAGAAAAAGGATTCGGGGCCACAATTGGTGCGTATACAAAGTTGTCTGGACCAGGTTGGTTGCAAAGCGCTATTACGCTTGGCGGCGGCTCACTCTCAGGTGCTCTGTTCTTGGGCGTCTTAGGCGGAACCGACATGCTGTGGCTACAGCTCATGGCAATCATTATGGGCGTGGTTATGCTCAGCGCCATCAGTTACGTCACGTTGTCGACCGGTAAGCGTCCCTTTCCGTTAATCAATGAACACATCAACCCAGCACTTGGTTGGGGTTGGCTGCTCGCAACCATCACTGCCAATATGATCTGGTGTATGCCTCAATTTGCGCTTTGCTTTGAAGCACTGGAAAAAAACCTGATCGGTTTTGGCAACTCCGATCAATATAAAGATGCGGTGGCTGCCGGTGACAAAATGTATGGCTATAAAATCGGCATCTCGCTGGTATTGCTAGCAATTGCCGGGGGTATGGTTTATCTGAGTAGTCAACAAGGACTTGCGGCGAAGGCTTTTGACTGGACACTAAAAATAATGGTCGCCGTCGTGGTCCTCGCCTTTTTTGGTGTAGTCACGTTATTGAGTACCAGCGGAGCATTGGATTGGGGATCGATACTAAGTGGTTTCATTCCCGACCTCAGTCAATGGACTCAACCCGCCGGGAAAGTTGCAGGGTTTGTTAACAATCTCGCGCCAGACGTGGGGCAGTTTTGGAGTGAAAAAGTTGTACAGTCACAACGTGATGTGATGATTGGCGCAGCCGCAACCGCAGTTGGCATTAATATGACTTTCTTGCTTCCCTACTCGATGCTATCACGCGGTTGGGATAAAACCTTCCGTGGCCTAGCAAAATTTGACCTCTCTACGGGAATGGCTATCCCTTACGTGCTGGTTACCAGCTGCGTCGTTATTGCCGCCGGCTCGATGTTCCATGGGGATATGGATGAACAATTGGGCAGCGGTGATATTGCCGTGATGAAACAAAGTCCGTTGTACGGTAATGCCAGCAAGTCACTCATCGCACGTCTCGAAGCACTTGATGCAACAACCAAAGATCTTTCTGATGAAGAAAAAGAAGTGATGATTGCAGCATTACCGAAAGTAGAAAAACGAATCGCTGCATCGCTTGTAAAACGCAATGCTTTTCAACTTTCAAAATCACTCTCACCGTTGCTAGGTGAACGACGAGCGAATTTAGTATTTGGCATCGGTGTTCTCGGTATGGGATTTTCATCCATTATCATTCTAATGTTAATCAACGGTTACGCATTCTGTGAATTGCTTGGCAAAAAACAAGGCGGACGCCAACACGTCATTGGGTGTTTAATTGCAGGTGCCGTTGGTGCATCCTGGTGGCTTGTGTGGGACGGCGATGCCAAAATGTGGCTCGCTATTTTAGTATCCGCATTTGGCATGATGTTGCTACCCATTGCCTATACGACGTTCATGTTAATGATGAATAGTACGAAAGTCATGGGCGCGGAAAAACCTCAAGGTAGAAGCTTAATCATCTGGAACGTGCTGATGGGTTTTTCGGTTTTGGGAGCAATCGCTGCGGCCGTTGTGGCAATTTATGACAAAGCAAGCCACCCGATTGCCGGTAAAGTAGTTATTGGCGTGGGCGTCATTTTCCTAGTCTCCATTGCTGTGACAGCATTCCAACGCCTAGGCAAGTCCATTGCAGGAGTAGAAGTTCTCGAAGATGGCGCCGATGACGAATCGACTTCGAAATGATATCGCCAAATCCGTAACCACCGTAACCAATAGATTACCAAGGTAACAGCATGTCAAAGATGACAGTTTTAGCAGCGCGACAAACAGAAGCGATCGGATCGCAAGTATTGATTCAAGGCTGGGTGCGCACACGCCGCGACAGTAAAGGCGGTTTTAGCTTCATCGAAATCAACGATGGTTCATGCATGGCCAATCTGCAAATCATCGCAGATGCAGATTTAGATAACTATGAATCCGAGATAACGCGATTGACGGCTGGCTGCAGTATTAGTGTCTCTGGTGAAATCAAAGAATCCGGTGGCAAACAGGCGACCGAAATCTTGGCTGCGAAGGTAGAAATTCACGGTTGGGCAGATCCTGACGAATACCCGCTGCAAAAAAAGCGACACTCGTTTGAAAAGCTACGTGAATGGGCGCACCTGCGACCGCGAACCAATACGTTTGGAGCAGTTGCCCGAGTTCGTAACCGCATCTGCAAGTCGATTCATGATTTTTACCAAGATCGTGGTTTTCTGTACGTGCATACACCAATTATCACCGCGAGTGATTGTGAAGGAGCGGGGGAGATGTTTCGCGTCTCAACACTCGATCCCGCCAATGCTCCGCGCAACGACGAAGGCGGTGTGGACTACACACAAGACTTTTTCGATCGGCCTAGCTTTCTTACGGTCAGCGGTCAACTTGAAGCAGAAATCTATGCGACTGCACTTGGCAACGTTTACACTTTTGGCCCGACCTTTCGCGCCGAAAACTCAAACACGTCTAGGCATTTAGCTGAATTCTGGATGGTTGAACCTGAAATGGCATTCTGTGATCTCAACGGAAATATGGACTTGGCCGAAGCATTTCTTAAACAAATGTTCAGTGACGTGCTCGAAGATTGTGCTGAAGATATGGCATTTTTCAACCAACATATCGATGACACTGTACTGGAAACGCTGCAAGGAGTTGTTACATCCGAATTTACTCGTCTTTCGTATACCGAAGCAGTTAATATTCTGATCGCTAGCGAACAGAAGTTTGACTATCAAGTCGAGTGGGGGTGTGACCTACAAAGTGAACACGAACGATATTTAACCGAACAACATTTTTCGGGGCCTGTGATCCTTTACGACTATCCCTGTACGATTAAACCGTTTTATATGCGTGTCAATGACGACGGCAAGACCGTACGAGCGATGGATGTATTGGTACCGAACGTCGGTGAAATAATTGGTGGTAGCCAACGTGAAGAACGCTTGGATGTTTTAGAGGACCGCATGCGACAACAGGACCTTGATCCGGCGGAATACTGGTGGTACACCGACCTCAGAAAATATGGCACCGTACCGCATGCTGGGTTCGGCTTGGGATTGGAACGCGCTGTGCAGTTTGCAACGGGAATGCAAAACATTCGGGACGTGATCCCCTTTCCGCGAACACCAGGCAGCGCTGAATTCTAAAATCATAATTCGTTCTTCCCAAAGACACTTTTCTCCAAGCGACGAACACACTATAATCTCTTTCCAAATGAAGTGTGGTTGCTTGCCGCTTGGCGAGTGTTCGTGAGGCATAAAAAATGAATGGGCTCCTGTTCGCCGAAACAGAAACCCATTCTTTGGACTGAAACAGGGCATTGCATCCATGCAAGCTCTGTGGACCCACAGCCACAACTAAAGTATCGGAACTTTCGGCCTGTCACCTTGAGCAGCACTCAGGTTTGAAAACATTCTCTGGCATTATTTTGATGTCCGAGACATCAATCAGTTTTTTTGAAATGATAATGGACAGATCATGACACAGACTGCAAAGCTGGCACTTGAAGATGGAACTGTATTTACGGGCGAGTCATTTGGATCGGCTGGGGAAATTGACGGCGAGGTTGTCTTCAATACTTCCATGACCGGATATCAAGAAATTCTCACCGATCCCAGTTACTGTGGCCAGATCGTGACGATGACGTACCCCGAAATCGGCAACTATGGTGTCAACTCGGATGATGTCGAAAGCGGCAAACCGCAATTATCTGGATTCATCGTCCGCGAAAATAGCCGCATCGCAAGTAACTTTCGCTCCGAAGGTACGCTCAGCGACTACTTAAAAGAAAATAATATTATCGGGCTCGCGGGCATCGATACTCGCGCACTTGTGCGACGCATTCGAACACAGGGTGCGATGAAAGGAATTCTCTCGACCGAGGATCTCGATGACGCAAGTTTGGTCGAAAAAGCAAAAGCTTCGCAGGGACTCGTCGGACGCGACCTTGTCAAAGAAGTGCTTCCAGAACAGGATCAACAACAATGGGACCAGACACTGAGTGAATGGGCTCGTTTGCCGCGGGAAGCAACGCCAGGTGGAGAGGAATCTTATCATATCGTTGCCATGGATTTTGGGATGAAATGGAATATCGCTCGCCATCTAAAGGAAATGGGCTGTAGTGTGACAATCGTTCCGGGAACGGCAACCGCCGAAGAAATCATGGCACTCAAGCCCGATGGGGTCTTTCTCTCCAACGGTCCTGGCGATCCTGAACCCGTTGATTATGCCATCAAGACAATTGGCGCATTAATCAGCCAAGTCCCCGTATTCGGCATCTGTTTAGGGCATCAACTTTTGGCACTCGCATGTGGTGCAACGACGTTTAAGCTCAAATTTGGGCATCGAGGAGGCAACCAACCGGTGCAAAATATCGACAATGATGTCATCGAAATTACTGCACAAAATCACGGTTTTGCGGTCGCAGAAGATAATCTGCCCAAGCATTTAGCGATCACGCATCGTAATTTGAATGATAATACAATTGCGGGAATTCGACACAAGGAATACCCAGCGTTTGGCGTGCAATATCACCCAGAATCATCTGCGGGGCCACATGACAGTCGCTATCTGTTCCAGCAGTTTTACGATAGTATTGCTTCGTTTCAGGCCAGCTAAGCTCACGCTTTGTCGAACACTCTAGAATCAACAGTAAACCGATTATGAGTAAGAAAAAGCGAAAGAAAAAACGCGCCGCTTCCCAAAAAAAATCTCGCAATCGCGGGCAGACTACCATGCGTACTCGCACCGTTGCCAACAGTGACGATACACCACTGGAGTTATTGCCGGGGCAAGAAACACGTGCCGCAGAATCTGCTACCGTGGTCTGGGTACTGTGCACACTAGCGACGGCCGCTTCCTTAATGGGAACTGTTACGTTCGCAATGATTTCCGCCGCGATGGATGAACCCGCCGAAGGCGGGGAAATGATGCAAATGTTAGCCTGGTGGTTCGTACGGGTCGGCACTTTGACGGGGATTATTGGACTCATCGGTAACACGTTAACCCAGCGCTGGCGTAATCACAAAGCCCCACCGATTGTGCGATACATTTCCGCCATCGTTTGTGCCGTTGCCGTCGGCGTCGGCTTGTGGTTGTAAACATCCAACCGTCTACCCATTGCCAAACCGATTCGCATATCACGTCGTTTGACATAAACAGAGGTTACAAATCCGACCTCTTCAGGTTATTTTTGTAGTGTACCTATAATCTACTGCTTAAGATGTCCTATGACCTCCGACACCAACGAAACTCCTATATCACCAGGTTCAATCGACGATGCTCGCGACCCCTCTGCGCGTGAACATATGCCAGTGGCCGATGATATTCCGTCGGATAACGAATTTGAAATTGAAGTTGCCCAGCGAGTAAAACGGTTGCCACCCTATATGTTTGGCCGCATCAATAACTTGCTCTATCAAAAACGACGTTCTGGTGAAGATGTTATTGATATGGGCATGGGAAACCCCTCCGACCCGCCTGAACAACTCGTCATCGACAAACTAGCCGAAGCCGCTGCCGATCCACGAGTTCACGGTTACAGCAAATCCAACGGAATCCAGAATTTGCGGCGCGAAGTGGCTAGCAAGTATCTCAAAAAATATGGCGTCCGCTTAGATCCCGAAGAGGAACTCATGGTCTGTTTGGGTAGCAAAGAAGGATTTAGCCATATGTGCTTAGCACTAATGGGTCCCGGGGACACCGCCATTGTTCCGGCTCCCTACTTTCCGGTACACACCTATGCCGTAGCCTTAGCGAGTGCCAACGTTATTTCACTCGAAGTCGCTGATAGTGATAAATTCCTCCGCAATATCGCCTATACCTGCGAGCAAATGTATCCCCGCCCCAAATTGTTGATCGTGAACTATCCTCACAACCCCTCAACGGTCACCGTCGAACAAGAATTCTACGATGACGTCGTCAAAATCGCAAAACGTTACGAACTCATGGTCATCAGCGATTTTGCCTATGCTGATATCGCATTTGATGGTTACCAGCCTCCCAGTTTTCTGGCTTCCGAGGGTGCCAGTGACGTCGGAGTCGAATTCACTACGATGAGCAAGGGCTATAATATGGCGGGCTGGCGTATTGGATTCTGTGCAGGTAACCGACAAATGATTCAAGCACTAGCTACCATTAAGGGCTATTACGATTATGGGATGTTTCAAGCCGTCCAAGTAGCAGCGATTATGGCGCTGCGAGAAACCGAAAAGGCGGTTGAAAAACAATCGAATATCTACCAGCAGCGGCGAGATGTGCTCGTCGACGGTCTAAATCGTATCGGGTGGGATGTGCAGTCGCCTCGCGCTGGGATGTTCCTCTGGGCACAAATACCCGAAAAATGGCGGCAACAAATGTCAACCATGGATTTCGCCATGAAGCTACTCGAGCACGGCAACGTCGCAGTCAGCCCTGGGTCGGGATTTGGATCCTCGGGTGATGGGTATTTACGTATGGCGCTCGTGGAAAATGAAGAACGCTTGCGACAAGGCATCCGCCAAATCAAAGCCTGCTTGTCGTAACCGTTACATGAATCCAGGACGATTCGTCGGCGAACGTCGCCTACACGATAATTTTTCGAATCTCTGCTGACCTATGGTAACGGTTGGCTAGCTCGTAGATAGGCAAATAAATCGCGGATTTGCTGAGGTGTTAGCGTTTTGAGTATACCTTCGGGCATCAAAGAGCGCTGTATCACTTGCATCACAACAATATTAGTACGATTCACGACAATCCGGGGGCAATCGGTTCCTCGCAATACAACGACTCGGCTATCTTGATCGTCGATGAAGCCCGTTAAGGTCCGCCCGTCGAGCGTAAACACAGCATAATTCTCAAAGCCCTCGCGAATCGTGATGCTGGGATTCACAACGTTTAATAACATTGCCTGCAAATCATCGCGTTTGTACGTCGTTAAGTTAGGACCGATTTTTCCGCCATCGGTAAATAGCTGATGGCATTTACCACAATGCTGTAAATACAAACGCTTGCCGTCATAAGGATTACCCGATGCTTCCCCAATCACGCTTATCAAATCTTTGATGCGAGCTTGTAATTGCTCGGACGTCGCTGGGCTAATTTCTCCAAACAACTCCACGACTTGGGATTTAATTTCCTCGTTGTCGTGTAACAACATCGTTAGAATCGCTTCCTGTCCGATTGAGTCGACGGGAATCTTCTTGTCCTGAACTTGCTGCAATAATTGCACCGTCCAATCGGAACGACTGGCGAGTAATGACTGAGCAACGACTTGAGTTTCTTGGGAAAACTTAACATAAGCGGCCAATGTTTTTGTTGAGATATCATCCGTATCAAACCCTTGAAGTGCGTTCAGGGTAGCCTGCTTGATAGACTTATCCGCTGTAGATCCGAGGATGCCTAGCAACGGTTCAATCGCAGCGGGAGCACTAATTTGCCCTAGTACCGAAATCAGGTCCTGGCGTTGCTGTGCCGGAGCATTGGTGTTGGCCACGGTCTCGATGGCGGTGGCGATCGCCGCTGGATCACCTAAGCGAGCCTTGAGTTTCAACGAACCACCACCGGCAGCACGTATTTGTTCTAACAACGAAGCTGGTAAATTCGCCAGTGACCGTCCCTCAAAGGATTGCTCAAAACCAGCCATCAATACATCACGTGAGGCTTTATCGGGAGCAGCTTGAAACATCCAAGCTAGGTTTTCTAATTCGCCTCGTGTACCAGACATTGCGTAACGCTTGACCAATCGCTGCAGGATAACCGATTTGGTCATATTTTGTGACCAGATGTCCGACTCACCAAAAAGCTGTCTGATGCTTTCAAATTCAGTCGCATTCGCTTCGATCGCCCACCAAACTAACAGGGGAATATGGTGATCGAGAACATCTTCATCGCGCTGTAACAGTTCCTTGACGATACCGACAAACAATGACGGGCTCACACGTCGAGCCGAGGCTGCCATTTGACTACGCACCTGTAGGTTATCTTCTTGTTTCACCTGCATTAACAAAGCTGTTTGGTAATACGTATCTAGCTCGAGGTGGTCTACAGCCAAGCGAATCGACCAACCCCGTACCGCCCAATGGTCACTCGTAAGGGATTGTAGCGCTATATCGAGATCGAAATTTCCCGTAATGTTAAGTGCCCAGAGGGCATTGATTGCAACGAGTATTTCATCGTTGGTTAAAAGTGACTGCAATTGTGCGACGTCGGACTTGTTGAGTTTACGATTACGCAATAACCGCAAAGCTGTTTCTCTCTGGGATCGAATGGGAGAAGAAAATAGCCCAAACAGTTCTTCATTCGTAAACTCGGAGCAATCAAAAGACTTAATCTTCCAATTCTCTGTAGGACGTAATCGATAAACCCGCCCATTGGTATTGTCGATACGGCCTTGGAAATGAGCTGCATGATCGATTCGCTGCTCGTAAAGATCCGCTACATAAAGCGCGCCATCAGGGCCAACTTGAATATCCACTGGTCGAAACCAAGTGTCGGTCGTTTTCAGCGGATGTCCGAGGTCGGCTGTTTTAAACGTCGATGTATCCGGTTCAAAACTGCTATACACTACTCGACCTTGCAACGGTTCCACTCCGAACAAGCGATTACGGTAGTATTCCGGAAGAATCGGATCCTCGTAGATGACAAACGTGTGCGTGAATCGAGGGACCTGGTTATGGGCCATCGCCGGGAAGTAGCCAAAAGTATAGGGGTTCGATAATTGACCATGTTTTGAGAAGCCTTTTAGATAGTAGCCCCCTTGGACATAGTGAAAACCTCGTGTGTTACCGCCGTTATAGCCTGAATAGACTCGGCCAAATGAGTCAAATTCTACGCCATACGTATTTCCGCCTCCTTCGGCGAACATCTCGTACTTCTTAAGCTGTGGATGATATCGCCAAATCCCCTGCCCCATCGTCGAAATCGGCTTTTCGTCAGTGCCATAATGTTTGATGTTACCCGATACGGTACTACCCTGAGCGCCATATAACCAACCGTCGGGCCCCCAACGTAGATGGCTTGCCGCCGAATGCGTATCTTCAATTCCAAAACCTTCGAGAATAACCACAGGATCACCATCCGCTTGGTCATCATTATTACGGTCTCGATAAAACAGTAAATATGGCGGATTCAATACATACACACCTCCATCACCGATGGCGAATGATGTTGCAATGTTCAATCCGTCTACAAATACTTTATGGTCATCAAACTTTCCATCGCCATTAGTATCTTCATGAATCGAAATACGGTCTTGGCCACGTGCGCCAAGCGGTGGCGGAAGTGGCAATTTATCATAGACCGTACGCAGATACTTATCTCGGCTGACAACTTCAACTCCTGCGGGGTCCGGATACTGTCGATACTCCATGACCCACATTCGGCCACGATCATCAAATTTAATGGAAAGTGGTTGAGCGACATCCGGATCGCTTAATACCGTATCGACGCTGAGCAGGGGAGTCGTGGTAAATTGTTTAAGCGCGTCACTCGCTGACCGTGCTCCACGATCATTTTCTAGCTTGCGAAACTCGGCGATCACTATTTTTGCGTCACCCACTTTGGAAAACAAGGAACTTTCGGGCCGAGCGTCTTTCCACAATGCCCAACCTTGATCATCGCCCGATCTTGTGTGCCATGTACCACTTGTGCTGATGGCTTGCTTGCCATTCGTAATCACCGGAGCGGCGACGTTAAACCCACCGCGTGGATACTTACGGTAGACGCGAATGGCTAATACGTTACTCTCCCCAGCGAGAACTTGGGATGCTTGAATTTTATGTTCTGCATCTTCCCCTAAACCACTGCGAAACTTGGGTGGCATCGCACCAATGGTACCAATACGTACCCCGTTAAAGAATATGTCTCGGGCATCATCGACCGGTTCCACAAGTAGTGTAAGATCTTGTGATTTCCAATCAGCCGGAATAGCAATTTGGCAACGGTACCACCGAAACCCATTCTCACTTGCGCCGCTTCGCGGTCGCTTCCAGTCCGCCGGAATATCAACGTCTGCCCAGACTCCCTCTTCACTCTGTAGAGCGGTTAATTGGTAACCGAAAAGAGTGATTCCCCCCGCTAGCAAAAACAACAAAACAAAAAATTTATAAGGAGCAGGTGCAAGGTGTTTCACGGTGATAGACCAAAAAGTTAAAGTAACGGTTGTACAACTTATGTTAGATAGTTCTATCGTACCTATTAATCCAACTACGATTGGCCGTAGAGGCAGGAAATTCTCGTGGATTTAGATTTTTGTAAAGAGCCGGTCACAATGGAAACCTATGTTGACGGTAAGAGAGAAAACAATTTAATGTTTCGCCTGTGTTTGAAAGGGCGTGAGAAGTATGAACAATCGAAGAAACCGAATAGTGGTTCTGGCTTGTTTGGGAGCCTGGTTGCTGGGATCAGCAATCGCCTTTAGTGCCGACCAACTCGCCCCAGACACCTTAGACCACCTACGTTTCAGTGAATTGAAGCTAGGTGATAGGATCGTATTAGAAACTGCGAACTCGACTTACGAGTTGAAAATTATCGATACGCAACGCGGCAGTGCTATGGCGAACCGACTTAAGACCGGATCGAAAAGCGAGTCGCTCGGGCTCGTACGATTGCTTGGCGCAACTATTGGCAAACAACGGGGTGGACTGACACTCGTTGAAATGGGAGTCATCCGTAACGGCATGAAGCTAGAACTCGGCCTCGGCGACCTGCACAGCACCAATCGATTCCAAACAGAACAGATCACCGCAATCAAAATCAATAACTAGTGTACATTTGTACACCTTCTATTGATCCACAAAAATGGCTCGCGTACACCAATTTGTACTCGAGCCATTTCTAATAAGTCGGGGCGGTGGGATTCGAACTCACGACCTTCTGGTCCCAAACCAGACGCGCTAACCAGGCTGCGCTACGCCCCGTAATGAAGAACCGAGTTTACCCAGAAGGAGTTGATTGGACAACCCCCATTCACAACCTAATGGGAAGGCGCATTCGATGCTTTTAGCGACGGTTAGCAGCTATTAAAAGAGATTGTTAAGCCATGTTAACCGGCGCGTCGAAGCTCAGTCTCGCGATTATCTAATTGTGCCAACAGCCTTTGAAACTCGTCGCGGTTATTGAAGTGGATGACGATTTTGCCTTTGCCACCCGCCTTTTCACGGATGTCAACCTT
>JAYZBF010000021.1:0-6079 GCA_036338835.1 Planctomycetota bacterium | reverse complement strand
CTTACGCTTACGTCTCATGCAGCTTTACCTTTTGTAATACCGTTTTCAGTTGACGAATCTATGGCTCTGGGTTGTACCACCGGTGCGCCCAACCTAGTTGACAATAATTGAATTGCTGCGGAAAGACTAACAACTACATCTTCAAACTGTCGAGTGTCGGCTAGATGTTGAAGGTTATCATTAAGGGCTGTTTCTAGACTCACTACATCACCTGTGGTCGCAACAACCTGTTGCATCATTTCCATCTGTAGACGCATTGAATCTTGGTTGGCCTGTAATAACTCGGCACTGCGATTCAGGGATTCCATCCAGTCATCCCATTGCTGCTCGCCAACTTTGCTATGCTCCGCCATCGACTGCGACATGCTTTTTTCTAGAGCAGCGCCCATAGTGCTGCCTTGTTCCGCAACCCAAGTTTGCCACTGTTGCTGCAATCCACTAATTGCGTCGCTCCAACATGACTGCTGAAACTGCGTTAATTCCGTGATAACCGACCGTAATGAATGTGCCATATCTGTGGATGCACCTGCACCCTCCAACTCCATCGCCAACAATCCCGACAAAGCATCTTCTGTTTTAACGTCAACCGCGCCCAGTAACTGAGTCTCGAATTGATCTGACATAAACTGCATAAACATCAACATGATCGACAACGTCAAAGCGAGTGCTGTTGTATCAAAGGCTACGTAGAGCCCGGCGAATAATCCCTGCATGGCTGCGTTAAGGTCATTACCCAATTGCTGTGTAGCCAAATCACCGAGGGCTTGAGTGATTCCCATAACCGTGCCGAGGAATCCCAGCATCGGAGTAGCCCAGATGATGATTCGAACTAACGAGTAGCCTTCGTACTGTGCATCGGCGTCTTTTTCCGATTGGTATTTTAGCTCGTCATTAAGATGACGTGTACCACGATTGGAAACAATTGTCTCCAGCAATGTGGTTATCCGTTTACCCAGATAGCTACGTTGCACCCGCGGCGACCAGTGTGATGCGCGGCCAAGCATTTCAGTCGCGCAGCTCAAGGAATCTTGTGAGACAGAGGTGGTTTCTTTTGTTGGTAAATCCGCACGGTCTAATAACGCGAATTGCCCTAAAAGATTGAGACCCCGTAAAATAAGGGCTGCCATCGCAATAAAGAACATCACGGTTGTAGCAATCGCCACCGGGTGACCGAGAAAGTAACGCTGTGCCAAGTCGTTTTTCAGTGGCCCTTGAAGAAGCTCGTAAAATGTAATGCTAGCAGCCGCACCCCAGAGGATCGGCCAGCCTAGGTTACCAATTATATTGATCAACGATTTTGATTGTGCTCGTGCCACGGGGATCGAATTCCTTATTTATTACAACCGTTTTCCTACTCTCGCAGTCAGCGACGTGAAGCGTCACGATACTCTATGTATTTAAAATCGGCATAATCGACACAATCGCTACATCTTATTGGTACTTTTTCCTTAGCAAAACGCGTGTTTTAAATCGAAATCGCATCTCCTGAGACAGGATTCTCCAATTAGTTTCAGACCTACACGGTAGAACAACTTAGCCCCTGGATAGATTCTGCCTTCAGATAGGCAAGAGGTGACGCCCTGCTAAGCAGTAACTCGCAAATCACTCGCTATAGGTAGCAAAGCAGTGTGGGGTTTCCCATAATTCGGTTTTAATAATCGGAAAACCGTGGCTCTTAGCGACTTCATAGATAATCCGAGCGATATTTTCAGCCGTGGGGTTTTCATCGACTAGGAAGAGGGGTTCTTGCATGCCTTGCAGCGTTTCCACAACCGGATCATCTTTATGAAGAATCATACGATGGTCTAGGTTATCGTCGATCCACCCAGCGACTACCATTTTGACGTCCTTGAAATCAACGACCATTCCGCGCCCGTCAAGTGTCTCCGCGGCGATCGTAATCACAGCTCGCCCGTTGTGTCCGTGTAAGTGCTTACATTTACCATCATAATTCAATAATCGATGGCCATAACAAAAATCGATTTCACGAGTCACACAGAACATAATTCACCACTATAAAAAAGGGTCTTGGATACTAGTATGTTCGTCCAAAAACCAAGCACTCTTTGAACGTTTGCCTTAAAATAGCTTGAACTATGTGACCAGAGTCTTAGAATGAGGGAAAGCAGCAAGGAAGCAATCAAATGTAAATGCCAAAAACTGAGACTAGCGGTTGTCAACGGGTAATCAGATAACAAACAAGCATAGGCGCCAGATCGTACCAGTGAGTACACGGAGAAATTATGGAGAATAAAATAACATTGGATAGAAGGTGGGTAATCTGTATCGGTTGTATCGTTTTGTTTTTAAGCGGTTATTTCGGGTCTCAATTCACCACTACGCCGGCTCAAGCCAATGCGTTAGATGCCACAACTTCCAATATCAACAATAGCCAGTTACTGATGTCGTCCACCGACTTAGAGACTGGAAAACAAATAACAATTATTGACGTAAAGTCAAAAGCCATAAGCGTTTATCTCATTGAACGGGGCACGGGTAAAATACAATTTCTTAGCACACGAAACGCTCACTGGGATTTTCAACTCGACGAATACAATTCTGGGAACCCAACACCTCGAGAGATTCAACAGCTCATCAATCAATGAAAACAAGAGGATTTTGATGGTTTTTGCCTTAGTTTTGCAACAAACAAAGGTCAAGCAACGGGAGTTGGAATACCGAACAGGAGAACAGGTAACCTATGCGCACTACGGCGCGAAAAGTCCCTATTCATGTTCGAAACAAAATTCAGTTTTCGATTTTGCTGGGGGAAATGTCCTGTTTTCAAAAAAAATGGTAACGACAAATGGCAGACAAAATTAACTTAACTGAAGCTGCAAAGATCCTCAACATTGATGTCGAGCGACTTCAGTTCTTAGCCCGTACGGGTGAAATTCACGGAATCAAAGATGCTGACCAAACTGCATTTACATACCAAGAACTGCTGCGTTATGCCGATTCTAGTGGAATTGACATACCAGATGTCCACGCGAGCGACTCAAGCAACCTATTTGACGATGATTCCGTACTCGTCGCGGAAACTCCAGTATCCCCAGCAGCCGGCGGCAGTGGCACAATTATTGGCGATGAAGCAAGCGTCAATCCGCATGACAGCGACCTAAACCTTGCTGATTCACTCGAGTTGGAAATAGACGATTCCGACGATCTTTCCTTGGATCTCGAAGAAGGTGACCTCGATCCCGACGACAAAACAATGTTCGCAGGTGACGACAGCGCAGGTCTTTCGGCTGCGGACCTTGCAGCACTCTCTTTGGACTTAGACGACGAAGGAGCTATTGCATCTGACGATGATACTCAATTTGGTGTTGGCGAAGAATCAGACCTAATGGGTGAGGAGGTCTTGAATCTGGATCTCGGTGGATCGTCTGACGATGAAACTCAATTTGCTATAGGCAATGACGGCTTTAAAGTTGCCGAAGATGAGTTGGTTCTCGGTGGCGAAGAAATGCCACTTGACGCAGCCGCCGGTAGCGATGTGGCCTTAACTGCTGGAAACAGTGGCATCAATTTATCGAGTCCGCACGATAGCGGGATTGGTCTGGAAGGCGATGTGCTAGATCTTTCTGCGGAAAGTGGTAGCTCACTGGAATTACCCGGTGTCGATGACGAGTTTATTCTCGGCGGCAAACCAGATGATGAAATGTCCGACAGCGGATCTCAAGTCATAGCCTTGTCAGATTCCATCGCGTTTGGTGATGACGGAGGAACAATCGTACAACCTGAGGTTGCTGAGGACCCATTCGCAATACCGCCGGCTGATCCTTTCGCAGTTCCCGATCCCGCCATGCAAGCTGATCCTTTCGCGTTACCGCCCGAACAAACGCCACCTGAACCAGAAATGGTCGCCGGTAGTGATGTGCTAGCGCCAGTCATGCAAGAAGCCAGCTATGGGTTCTTTAATGTGTTCAGCCTGTTCATGGTGTTCGTTATGCAAGTTGCGATTTTCGTCATGCTAATCGACCTTGTCAAAAACTTGTGGGGCCACCATGCCGAAACGCCATCAGAAATTTCTACTATGCTGATCAAATCAGCAGGTGAACTCAAGAACGGTCAAAATGCTTGGATGGTTCTCAGCATCGCCGCTTGTGTATTTTTTATCGCCATTATCGTCGGCTGGATTCTCGATCGCAGCCGAAACAAGTAGTCGTTAATCGCACGATATTCGGTAGAAAAAAAGGGATCGCTGTCGAGGAATATTCGTCGATAATAACGGCTCTAAAGCCCTGCTAGATTGTCCGTGCTTGAGCTATAATTAATCCTTGCGTAGACAATCACATTAGACGAAAACATATCCACAATAGGGTTTTCAGTCACATGTTGAACGTCTATAGGATTCATAAAATCTGCCAGGCAGATTTCCCACCTCACATTTGCCCCATTTCTTCAATATCCAGCACTAGAGCTTTAGAATTTAATGGCCCGTCCACAGCTCGTTACCGCCGAACAGCCAGCTCCCGTCCGAGCGGTTCTACGATGCTATGAGTTTTTTGCATCACTTAAATTGGCCGTTGTGATGATCTTCTCCATGGCTTTTACCCTCGGTTACGCAACGTTTGTAGAGGCGGCCTATGGCACTCCGGTGGTTCAGTTTTTCGTATATCAAACATGGTGGTTCAACGCCCTTAATTTTACATTGGGCGTCAATATTTTCTGCGCTGCAGCAATACGCTATCCATGGAAGCGTTATCAAACCGGTTTTGTGATTACCCATATCGGACTGATGACTTTACTAGTCGGTGCCGCCATCGGACGAAAATATGGTGTCGATGCTCAAATCCCTGTCTTCGAACACAAAATGGAAAACTACGCCTTTGACCGTGGACGCATGTTTTTTGACCTCGAAATTGTCGATGACCACTCCGAATCGAGTCAACATAACCATGATGAATTTGTCCATTCACAAATGCGAGTACCGTTTCTCGCTGGGCCATTTAACTGGGAAGATTATGAAAGCCAATTTGGCTACACGCTCGAGGGCGGAATAGATTTTAGTGGCATCCAAGGTTTACTCAAAAATGGTTTGAGATGGTCGAGCGGCCATATATTTAAACTCGCACAACGGCACGAACCCAACGATATCGTCGTTGACCAAACACTTATTCAAGAAGGGCAAAGCAACGGGCAACAGCTGAAGATTGAGGTCTTAGACTTTCAGGCTGATTCGCAGAAATCTTCGCTACCGCGAGTTGAAATTGTATTGAGCAATCCGCCGCAACAGTTTCTCGATGAGGACACCGGAAAACAAGAAGAACGTCCGGGGACATTCGATGCTGAATCACCGAATGCGTTTCCAATTACAATTATGCCCTTGTCCGACGCTTTAGCAGCAATCTACGGTGACATCTATCCCTATGGATTCAGCCAACCCCAACAGGCCGGCGGCGGCAAAGTCATGCTGTGGATTGCACCCGATGCAGAATATCGGGCTGCCTTTCTCGAAGGAGCGCCCATTGGCGATCTCGGCGTAAATGGGCGAGTCGTGTTACGGATTGCCGGAACAACCCACCAATTGGAATTAGACGCTCCACGAGAAGATGGCATCATTGAATTGCCCAACTCAGACTACAAAGTAAAAGTTCTCGGTCTGTGGAATGACGCTGTCGAAGGCCGCCCGGGCACACCCGGCACAACCTACGGTTACTCTAATAACTCGCAACAGCCCAAGCCAGAATCACCAGCGGCTCATCTGCAAGTTCTCGATAAAAATGGGGAGCCTTGGGGACGAGAAATATTGTTGTTCGCCAATAAGCCGCATCACAATGTATTTGACTTTGATCAAAAGATTTACGGGACCTATTGGTTTGACTTTTCAAAGAAATCAATTCAGCCTTTCGGCGGCGATCCAGCTGCTCAGGAACAAGTTTATTCGCGCATTGAATTTCTTCAAGGCGATAATGACATACTGTATTACCGCTATTGGAATCGTCGCACCAACAAATTAGTTTCTAAAGGCAGCCTCATCGACGACGGTGGCGTCAATAGTGCTGTTGATGGTTTTCAAATGCCACAGTTTAAATCACCGTTGCGATTTTACGTCAATGATTTCCAGTCTAGCGAT
>JAYZBF010000020.1:0-5500 GCA_036338835.1 Planctomycetota bacterium | reverse complement strand
TGTCCTCTGTCTTGATTTTCAGTGGAGTGATTCCAGAGCAGGGTGCCGTTGTCTGCAAGATAGCATCTACATTTTCACGTCGCAGCGCATGACGTTCTGCGAGCGTTTCAAATTGCGGTAGCAATACACACGCTTGTAATTCACTCAAGGCAAACGCATCATTGCCTCGCTCTTTAAAAACAGTAATACGTTGTGCCATCGCTTCATCGTTACAAAGTACCGCGCCCCCACGACCTGCTGTTAGCAGTTTGCTGCCACCAAAGCTCATAACGGCCAAGTCTCCAAATGTCCCCAACAATTGTCCGGCGTGTGTGGCTGCTGGTGCCTGACACACATCTTCAATTACCGCAACACCAACGGAGCGAGACCACTGCATAATTGCATCAATATCTGCCATGCCACCATGTAAACTGCTAACAATCACTGCTTTTGTTTTCTCGCTATGAGCCGCCGCTAAATCGTCCGCTTGTATGCTCCACGTTCCGCACTCAATATCGACTAAAACCGGCATAGCCCCTGTTGCTTCGATACAGCGGAAATTACCAGGGAAATCGTACCCCGCTAGAATCACTTCGTCCCCTGCAGTCACTCCGACGCCACGCAAAGCCAGCTCGACGCCGATCGTACCTGAGCAAACCAGCATTACATGTTCACGGTTGTATTTAGCGGATAGCGTTTCCCGCAACGTCTGCGTAAAGAGACCTGCATAGGACCCCCAATCTCCCGAGCTATAAACTGCTTGCAATTGCTGCTGAATCGCTGCATCGGGAATCGGCCAAGGCGCTTGAAATGGGTTTGAAGGATCAACAGTCATTGTTATTTTGTGGGAATTAGCTCCAAGCAAACAATCGATTTGTCTCCCCGCAAATACATTAAACCCTGTGCAACGACAGGGGCAGCCCAGCACGGGTAGCCTAAATCAAATGATGTTTCAAACGGCAATTCGTACTCGCCCTTTCGCCCAGCGACGGCAATATCACCAGCAATCGGTTCAAACTTTTCTGGGTTCGCCTTCATTAAAAAGACATGGCCATATTCCCCTTGGCAAATAAAATGTCCGTCAACAAAAGTTAGTGAAGTTCGAGTCAAACCCTCGATCGACCATTGAACCTTCCCTGTTTTCCAGTCAACGCATCGTAATTCAGCATCGCGAGTGTGCCGACCGCTGCAGCCGTATAGATACCCATCCACATAAATCGGTGTATTCCAATGAGCCTGCATCGATTTGTCACGTGATGTGGGACTGTCTTTCCAAACAATTTCAGCACCTCCTGTTTTGGCACGCAATAGAGAACTTCCGGGGCCATAGGTTTCAGAAATTAACACCTGAGCACCAACGACTACTGGCGTACTGGCATTGACGGCCTCAAGCAATGGAGCCTGCCAAGGGTATTGGAAATCCATAATTCCCGATTGCGGTTCAAATCCGATAAGACCTTGTCGCGCAAAAACAAAACACCACCTACGACCGTCAATTGTTGCTAATTTTGGGCTGGCATAACTCGCCAAATCATCTCCAAACTTGTACTGCTGCTTTCCTGTGTATTTATTGAAGGCAACCACTGCTGAGCCATTGGATTTCACTAGGTCAAGCTGTCCCGGGGGAATACTCTGGGAGGCAACGGGGCTTCCACCAACCATGCAGATTAATAAATCTTTGTCTACGACTGGCGTACTGCCGACACCAAAAAAGTTTTGGATCACACCATATTGTTTAACCGTATCCACATGCCAAATCTCTTTACCTGTTGTGGCCTGTAAACAATACAAATGACCGGCAACACCATAAGCGTATACTCGATTACCATCGACTACCGGCGAACAGCGGGGACCGTTGTTGTACCCATAGAGGTCTTGGTAATCCGTAGGGTAGGTAAACTTCCAAATCAATTTTCCTGACTCCGCGTTAAGGCACAACACAAAACATTTGTCATCTTTGCGATCAAATTGAAAGTACCGGCCTTGAGAAATCGTGCCTATCCCGTAACTCGTTCCCAATTCGAGTTCCCATAGTTGCTTGAGTGGACTACTGCGCCAATTCTTTTTAATGCCAGTCTCCGTTGATTTACTGTCACCCGTAAGACCTAGAAATATCGGCCAATCCTGACCACTGTGACGTTTTCCAATGTCGACCAATTGATCCGCAACATCCTCATTGACGGCTACAACGGCTGTCGCAACATATTGATCTTCAGTCGACGCGGGTGGTTTTTCGGCAATACACCAGTAACCCCCGGCAAGTAACAGTAAGCCCATCGCTACAGTTACACTGATCGTTTTGGATTTTTTCGTTCTGAACATGCTATTTATTTTCGACAGCCCACTCGTCATATCACTTCGTAACCTCATGGATTAGATTCACGCCAACGCTGGGTTCGCCATGCCACTGGATATGTATTTTTGTTTTCCTATATACTGTCCACTACGGTTGTATCTTACTTTATTAGAACAGCACTTTATCCATGATACCAATTAACACCTCGATAACACTAACCGACGCGGAAATCGAGCTAACTTTTTCTCGCAGTCAGGGTCCTGGTGGTCAGAACGTCAACAAGGTTAACTCCAAAGTTACAATCCACTGGGATCTCAAATATTCAACTTCCATCTCTGCATTCATTAAGCGTCGTATCCAAAATAACCATAGTAATCGCATCAACAATGACGGCAAACTGGTTTTGTCGAGTCAACAGCACCGCGAGCAGCATCGTAATCGTGAAGAATGTTACCAGAAGCTGCGAGTAATCATTGGCGATGCCTTGAAGCCCCGTAAGTTAAGAAAAACATCTAAGCCGACGCGTGCATCTAAACAACGGCGACTCGACAATAAAAAGAAACGTAGTCGCCGCAAATCCATGCGACAACAACGATTTACCGACTAATAGCCGTCTAGCATCTTATTTGTCAATTTGTGCCCCATTGTATCCTCTAAAGCCAAAGCAAACCCTATGTACAGGCTGGCGAGAATCTACAATAATGAACAGACAGTGCGAGGCGTCGATGCAAGTGGACGACACCCAACATATTTCCTCAACAAGCAAACCGTTCATGACAGACCCCAGAGACATCGCTCAAATACTTGAAGACTGGGAATTCAAACCCGGTACCATCGGTGTTCGTTTGGTTTCTTTGGCGAGCCGTGACATGATTCAAATGCGAGTGGAGATGGGCGTTTTGCAGATGGAGACGACAGACCGACCCGACGGCTCCCGTCCTGGCGGCATGGCAACATATCTAGATTTTCTTATTGCCGAAAGAATCAACGGCGGCGAGGACTGGCGACTTTCTATCGAACACTGCACTGAAATTGATCGAGAGTTCATGCAGTTTTATCAGCGACGAATCAGTTGGCTACAACTCAAGGAATATGCAAACGTTGTGCGTGATGCAAATCATACCTTGGCGCTGATGGATTTTTGCGAAGAATATTCTCCCGACGAATCTTGGGGAATTTCCCACGAGCAATACCGACCCTTTGTATTGTTCCATCGAACACAAGCCGACGCACTACAAGCACTCCAAGCCACCACGCCAGAAAACGCCATTGAGCGAATTAACGCTGGGCTTATTTGTATTCAAGAAGTGTTCGCGCAACACGAAATCGTTGAACACTTTGAAGATGACGAACTGGTCAACCAACTACGTGAAACACGCGAATCACTGCGAGCGGAATACGAGATCGGCATGACGCTCAACGAGCAGCTTGAACAAGCGATCCACGACGAGCAATATGAATTGGCTGCTGAATTACGCGATCAAATTGGCACGTCGACAAGTCCTCCGACAAGCATCTGAGCGACCGCAGCTAGACCGAGTAACACGATCGCAGCATTTGTTCAACGAATTGGCAGCTATCACGCAGCACCCGTTCATCGTCGGCGACTTCGATATCCTCACCCATTAAGCGAATGTCATAGGTTGCGTCATAACCGTGTTCTGATAAGGCAGCAATCATCGACTGTAGCGGAACATTGCCAACACCCAACAGGCAACGTTCATGATCTCGGGATGGCGTAAACGTGCAGTCCCCTAAATGGACAATAGCTAAATGTGGCACTAAGTCGGGTAGCAGCGAATACAGTTTTTCGTCGCCGCCCCAGTGATATGTGTCTAATGCCATTTTCAACAATGGGTGTGAGCGGCGGTCAACGACCTCCAAAGCCTGCTCTAAGTCCGTTAAAAATGTCCAATCGGTCGCCGCGCGAGCATCCATGGGTTCGAGGGCTAAAGCAACGCCAAGTTCTTCGGCAATCGGTAATATTTGGTCAAACGCCAACTGTAAAAGTCGATGAGCATGATTGTAAGTGTGGCCGCCTCGTGATCCCGTATAAAGAGTCAAACAATCCGCCTGGATCAGCGCCGCCACCTCCAGCGCCTGTTGTGCATCATCAATCGCGTCCTGCAAAGAGCCCCCATCATATCCAGTAAATCCGCCAGCAAAATAAAGGTGAGAAACATCCATGCCTACCTCGGCAAGCAATTCTGCGCCCTTTTCTTCTCCATAGTCTGTAAGTTTCTGACGCCAAACTCCAATGGAAGATAATCCATAGCTGGCGTACGTCTGCACGTCCTTCTCAAAGGGCCACAGATAAGTGGTGACTTCGCTTACAGATATTGCTGCCATAACGCGTGCTGTTTATCCAATCCGATATTGTCAAATGACTGGGGGGTTAAATGGCTCCCTCAAAACAGGTAACCCGCGCTGAGACTATTGTGTTTTTTTACGTCGCAGATCCCACGCATCAATCCACTTCTCGTCATAACGCTGCAAGCGGAAATCTTCTACCAATTTCTTTTCCATATCATCAAAATGTCCGGCACCGTAAAAAATTCCAATGCGCTGCTTACCCGCTGTCAACTGTTCCTTCAAGACCGATAAAGCCTTGTCGTTACGCAGGGTAATGATTGTCGAACCTTCCGGTCCACTCATTACGTCCGGCAGTCCCTCCATCCGCTCAAATTGCTGAGCCATGATGAGTTTCAAATTATATTCGCGATCTTTAGAAAATAGGGCGATCAATAAACCCAAATCTCCACTACCACCTTGTTCCGTTCCTTGCATCGCTAATCCTTGACCGATAGAACGAAAATATAATTGCATGAAACTCTCCCCACGATCCTTCATGTGTTTACTGAATTCTGTAGGCGTCATATCTGCGTGTACGAAGTTTTCGGCTTGGTAGTCAATTTGTTCAATCTGATGACTCAAACCCAGCAGTGCTTGAAATCCCTGTTGCGAACCAGAAATAACGTCTAGGCTCAATTCCTGCTTGTGCCCACGCTCGATTTTGACTCCTTCAGGTGCGACTAGCTCAAACAATACAACATCGTACTGCTTGAATATTTTATTCAGCTCCTCGTAATAGTCAGCGTCAGCGATGTGAATCGCACCAATAAGATCAACTTGGGCCTTACGGTTAGGGCCTCGAGTCGCTTTGAATTTAATCAACGCAGTCTGCAAAGCCACTGGCTGCTTGTTGTCATCTCGTTTAATACGAAT
>JAYZBF010000019.1:0-5041 GCA_036338835.1 Planctomycetota bacterium | reverse complement strand
CGCGACGGGCTTTCGATAAGTTACGTGCACCTTAACTCCAACGGGACTCTTCTGGACTGATTCAACAGACAAGATCCATGAATGCAGCATAAATGCATCCGCTAATTGCTTCGTCAAATTACTATCGTCCAGAAACAACTCTTCCAAGTTGTGTTGTTTGACGACACTCTGCAGAACTTTTTCCCTAATCCAACTTGGCTGCTCAGGCAACAACTGAATGTTTTCGGTACGCAGTTCAAACTTTTCGCCATGCCGAAGACGCGACTGCGCAATTCCCCACAGCCCTACCAAAGAGACCACAACAACAACGGAAACGAGGACAACGGAAATTGCCCGGCCAGGATGAAAGCCTCTGAATCCCATTAGATAATGCGTTCCCCTCAAATGAACCTATACGCTCAGACTCGACTAAAGCAGTCAATAAACGGATTTACCAAACTTCAATTTGTTTTTGAATGGACACACCCAACTGCGAATCCACTTCTGCTTCAATATGTGCAAGAATTGCCACGGCATCCGCACATGTTGCGCCTTCCTCGGCAATCATATAATTTGCGTGCGAATCGCTTATTGAAACGCCGCCTTGCTTGTACCCCTTTAGACCCGCTTGTTCAATTAAACTTGCTGCTTTAATACCACCATGGTCCTGAAACATGCATAAGCTACGTTCCCGGCCCTGAGGTTGTTTGCCTTTATTTACAATCCACAACGTCTGCATTTTTCGTGTGATTTTGGTGGCATCAGATTGCTCGAGTTCAAATTCCGCATCAAGAACAATTAGATCATTGAGAGATGACTTTCGATATGAGAACCGCAATTCATCTCTATCACGACTTTCCAAATCACCTCTGCGGGTCAATACCGTAACATTTGTTGTTCGTTGGCCTATATCACCACTATTAGTTCCTGCATTCGTGCGAACCGCTCCCCCAACAGTACCGGGAATTCCCGCCAACTGTTCCAGGCCTTCGAGCCCCTCACGGGCTGCGGTCGAAACCAGTTGTACGAGGGCGGCGCCGCCACCGGCTTTTAACTTATTGCCCACCACATCGATCTTACAAAATGCCGCTGCCGATAAGTGGATAACCATGCCAGGTACAACATCCGTGCAAACGATCAAATTTGAGCCACCACCCAGTATGCGAATGGGAACTTCCTGCGCGCTGCAAGTTTTGACTAGCTCCGTTAGTTCAGACTGCGAGGTGGGTTCCGCAAAATATTCACAAATGCCACCAAATCGGAGACCGGTGAACGTATTCAGCGATTCCTCCGCTCTAACAATATGTTCAAATCCGCTAAAATCTACCATGCTGATACAATCAATCCTCAAACAATAAGTCGATCACTCGACAAGAACAAATACCTTTGGAACACTGCATTAGCCAAATAATAGAACACGTGCCCATATTCTGTCAACTTAAATTTGAACATTACATTCCGCTACACAGCATGACAGTTTCAACCCATTCACGCCAGCGAAACAGATCGACATTTTCCAAATCTCCGGACCTCGCAATTGCCACTGGGATTCGATCCTTTGCGTTATCAATTTCCGCTTCGAGGGATAATAGGCCGTTAACGTCATAATGAAAAATAAGACCGATCGGACTTTTTACTGGCAAGTTATGCGGCAAGTTGTCGACCACACATCTACCTAAATCAATACATTCATCGGGATTGGGACTCTCACCCTCAATCATCTGAACCAGCAGGTTCTGCTGATTATCCTGATGCGTTTTTAGGACCTTCCTTATCTTAACCGGTCGTCTCGTATCCTTGGGGAGCACAATCGCATTTACTTTTTCCCCCGTTTTAATGTTTGTCCCCAGCATCCCTAATGATCGCGAAGTCACCGCCTCTATTTTTATGTTTGGCGTCTCACCGACGCGCATCGATTGCCGCAGGTCCGCATACATCGCAGCACCCTTCGCGACCGCATCGCTCGGTAATAATACAACTTCGACATCCGGAAAACAATTCGCCACGATGCTTTGGACCATGGGCATCGCACTCGCTCCTCCACCAAGCAAGACTTTATCTACCTCGGACGCCTGAAGCTTGGCAGACTCAACAACTCCTTCAATAAGAACCCGAATCCTTTCGAGCAATTCACCGGACAATTCTTCCAACTTCGAGCGGACCAGAGTTACCGTTGTCGTCTTATTAGGAATCTGCACCTGAATCTTAATTGTCTCAACGTCACTCAATCGTTCCCGCGCCCCTTTACAGCCCCGCAACAACTGCCGGGCGTGCAACTCATGACCCCGCGGGTCATATCCGTAGTGTGCAACAAGACCTTCACCTATCAAATCAACAAGAACTTCATCAAAATCGACTCCCCCCAAACGCGAATCGCCGTTGCTCGACAACACCGTTAACGATCCGTCTCCGACTTGTAGTGCCGCGACATCAAGCATGCCGGCGCCAAGATCCACAACAACAACCGTTTCAGACTCGCTCGGCACAACACCGTCGTAATATGCGACTGCGTTCGCCACCGACTCATCCACTAGACCCACGAGATCTAACCCAGCGATCTCAACGGCATGTTGCATCGCCTCACGCCGCACGGCGCCGAAATGAGTTGGTACAGCCAAAACAAGTTGTTTACACCGACCCACCACTCGTTGAGCATCGCTTGCCAATTTCGCGATTAACAACCCAGCCAAGACTGAAGGCGGGTAGTTCTGACCGCCGATGAGACTCGGATACTTCGCGCGTCCCATATATCGTTTAACTTCCTCACCAATACTAGATAGATTTTCACTGCCTCGCTGCACCGCGCTTTTGCCAATGGCCGTATCCATCGCATCAACAACTAACACAGTGCTCGGCGTACGTGCGTCGCCATCACCATCCAGTATCGCCTGACACCTACCGTTTGAGTTCACCCAAGATATTTGGCAACTTTCCGTTCCGAAATCAACGCCGACTGGGTATGACTGAGTCAAGTTTGCCTGATACAACTCCTCGCTAAAACTCGAGATCTGACTATCATCGTTCGTTGCGAGTTCCTGTAATTCGTTGCGAAAATCCAAAAGCGATGAATAACGTTGAGAAGGATCTTTGGCGAGCATGTTCGACAAAACAGTATCAACCCAGACGGGGATCTGGTGATTTGTCGCGGACACGGACGGAATGGGTTTATTCGCATGCGCCATCAGCGTCTGAATCATATCGCCTTCGTACAACGGTTTACCGGTCAACAAATAGTAGAATGTACAGCCTAAGCTATAGATATCGCATCGGAGATCGACTGCATGGGGATCCTTTGCTTGCTCGGGGGACATGTAGTTTACCGTCCCCATAATCACACCGCTCTTTGTCAAATCTTCTTCCGGCTGATTACCGATACGAGCCGTACCCATGTCAAGCAATTTAATTTCCCCGTCAACGTCAAGCATCAGGTTGCTCGGTTTGATGTCGCGGTGCACCATCCCACGGTCGTGCGCGTACTGCAATCCAACAGAAGCTTGCCGGATATATTCAATCGCCTTTTCAAGGTTAAAGGGACCATGTTCCTTGACTATCGCCGAAAGAGCCTGACCATCGACAAATTCCATCACTAAGAAATGCACGCCTGATTGTTCACCCGCATCAAATGCAGTTACGATGTTCGGATGAAATAGTTGCGCCGCCGCTTTAACTTCTTGCCGAAACCGTTGAATTACTTCCGGGTGTTTCATCATATTTGGCGGCAAGACCTTAAGCGCTACGATGCGATCCATTCGCCGATGGCGGGCCTTAAACACCTTTCCCATACCCCCAGCGCCGATTTTTCCGAGAAGCACATAGTCGCCCAAAACTGGCAATTTTGGTGACGCTTCCTCGTCCGTTTGCACAGCCCCCCCCACTGACGTTTCATCATCGTCAGTACTCACGCTCGTCGCGTCTCCCGCGGGCGTATGAAACCGCGTTTGGTCCGGGTCACTTAAGACCTCGTCTTCAATTGGTTCGTCGGTCACTAGGTCCTGTCTCCAAAAGGTTAATTCACCTGAAATGCCGGTTAAGCGATTTTGATGATCCGTAATCTCAAACTGTTAAACACTACAAATAGGCTTGAACAAGCCATCGCTACCGCCGCCATCCAAGGATGGATTTTAAAACCGTATGGCGCAAAACAACCCGCTGCAATCGGTATCAATGTAATATTATACAAAAACGCCCAATAAATGTTTTGCAGTATTATCTTTCGTGTCCGTTTGGACAATCGTATCGCGCGGGAAATTCCCCGCAAACCCGGTTTTAGTAAAACGACATCGGCAACCCCAGTCGCCAAATCTGCCCCCCGTGCTACGGCAATTCCAATATCCGCCGCAACCAGCGCGACCGCATCATTCACACCGTCTCCGACCATCGCAACGACGTTTCCCGTTGCCTGCTTTTGACGCACCAGCTTGGCCTTGTCCTCTGGCAACAATTCAGCGTAAACATACTCGATGCCCACCCTTAACGCAACGTCATCCGCAACCCGCTGATTATCTCCAGTGGCCAGCAATACTTCCATCGACGTGCCTGCATCGCGTGTTACCCGTGCTATGTCGTCCGTCACCCCCGGCAATAATATCGCATCAAAGTCAAACACCCCAGCAAATTCACCATCTATACTTACATAGGTGGATCCGTTTCCTTCTTGCGGGATCCTGCTGAAACCACTTGCCGTTTCAACCTGAGCCTCTACAAACAGCTTGGTTCCAATAGCCACCCGCTTGCCTTGCACTAACCCTGAAACCCCACCCCCCGAAACATGTCGGACATCGCTTGCCACTTCGGACTCCACACCTTCTCCGTTTCCAAATGCCACAATCGCCAACGCTAATGGATGATTGCACTGTTTTTCAATAGCGACTATCATCCCCAAGACATCGCGACGGAAGTCCAGATCGCCACCGGTAACAACGTCAAAAGATGTAACCGATATTTCACTAGCCGTGATCGTTCCAGTTTTGTCCAATATCAAAGTCGAAACTTTCTCCATTTTCTCCATAACCAACGGGTTACCAAACAATATCCCCTCGCGAACACTTCGTACGGACATGAC
>JAYZBF010000018.1:0-11725 GCA_036338835.1 Planctomycetota bacterium | reverse complement strand
GATCGGTTTCATGATACGATCCTGGGCAAAATGCTGCTCATCTAGTGTTATCTTGGGAGCGGTTTGCGATAGTGCGTTTTGCATGGTTTTGTTAGTTAATGAGATCTTATTTACTATACTCTTGATTATGACACTTTGGTTTGCGTTTGGAAAATATTAGACTCGCCATGTTGTATGGACAGGGAGTTTCATGCCATCCGCGCAAGAATGGAGCTCACACAAAGGATGTGTGAGCTCCGATTCGGGAGCGATCAACACTATTTTTTAACCACCTGTGTTGAAACTTCATCACCACTATTGCTGTTTCCAAAGTAGTTCGTGATTTCATCCATCAGATCTACTTGGGATTCGCTATCCTGAACTGGGATGCGATCAAACGAGCGGTTTTCCGAGTTGGCCATACGTTCTTCGGCACTTAGACGAGAATCGATTTCATCAATCAATTGAGACGTCTTAGCGAGCTGGCTGTCATCGAAAACGAATTGACTGCTCGATTTAGTAACTTCAATCATGCGATTGCGAGCTGCTAAATTATCAATTTGCACGCGTAGTTTACGCTGCACACCTTGCATGTCTGCCAACTTGTTACGTGCAGTGTTAAGATTACTCATACGTGCTGTGAGCAGTCTCTCGAGATTTTGCAAAGTCGATTCGTCGGTTTTGTATTCTTCAAACCGAGTTTCCAAATCTCGTTTTACCTCTTTAGCAGTGTAAGCATTTCCGGTATAGACAAAATTTTCGCTACCAGAGGCCAGATCCGAATTGAGTCGGATGATGGCTTTTTGGTCAGCCGATAACTTTGTTTCAAACTCTTGGATGTGCTCTTCAAGCTTTTCGATTTCGACTTCTTCTCCAGTGATCAACTCCATGTTTTTGCGAACTTCGGGAGTGATCTCTGAGATATGTTGTCGAGCTCGTTCGAGTTCAAAGTTCACAGGAACTGAGCTTTTAACGGAATCGCGAACACTGGCAACCGAAGTGGTTAGATAGCTGGTTGCGTCGCTACCAAAGAGGAGAGCCATAAGCAATAATACTGCAGTGGCACCACCTCCAAAATATAATATTCTTTTCTTCATGACTTGATGTCCTTTCATAAGACATTTTGATTTAAGGGCCATTGATTTTGGCCCGTTGGTGCTTTCCGAAGCATTTTCCGTTTTGAGAACCACGGTGGTTCAAAACGTGGCCGAAAATCGTTTTCTGCCAACCTTTACCTAACTGTTCGTAGCGCGAGTAAAAATATTGGCGGCGACAGGTTAAAAATCGGAAAAAACTTGGCGGTTGCGGTATTTCCCTACAAAAATAGGTGTTATTCATTATTTACGAACATCTTAGTCCGACATTGTTGCTCTATAATCAAACTACAGCGAGTTCGTTATACTGCTTGGATATTCCCAATGTGTGAGATTGAGACATGAACCAAAATTCTAGGACAATTCGCAAATATCTGTTCGCAGCGACAGTTGGAGCATGGATCTTTTTGTGCCTGAATTTTTCAGTACTAGTAGCTGAAGATGCACCACCGTCTGCGGAGCAGGCGAAAATTGTGGCATTGATAAAACAACTGGGATCGGAGTCGTTCCAAATTAGGGAACAAGCTCAAACGCAACTACTAGCAACAGGCCTCGCCGCTCAGCAGGAACTAAGCAAAGCACTGAAAAGCGCTGATTTAGAAATACGCTTTCGTGTTCGGCGTATATATGTTCAATTGCTGCAGATGGATTTTCAACGCCGTCTGACATTATTTGTCAATGATGTTGATGGCAAGTTGACGCATGATTTGCCAGCTTGGAAAATTTATCGAGAAAAAGTTGGCAGCAGCTTGGCACACCGCAAGTTGTTTGCTTCGATGGTTCGAGTTGAGGCGCCATTTCTGATAGCACTTGAAACGAAAACCGATATTTACTCGACGCTTAACAACCGCTTAAAAGACTTGCAACCCTATGGCACTACGCCGAGTAACGGCCCTAAGGTTGCGCGTCTGGAAAGCATCGCTGCTATTCTGCTCGCGTCAACTCAATTAGATAGCACACAGCTTAATCGCATCATTTCGCCGATGTATAACTTGTTGAATTTCCAAGAAACTAAGAATGGCATACGAGGCGGTGACAACTCGGGAATTATTAAAGGTATGATTGCCACGTATATTGAACAAAATATCGAAACGGCTAATAGCCAGTTGCCGTTGACTTTAGTGCTGGAATATGGATTTGAAGATGTTGGTTTACGAATTGGTCGCAAACTGATTGCTGATTCTAAGATGTCTTCGCTCGTAAGAGAGTATGCAGCAATCTGCTTAGTCCGTTTTGGAACTGCTGCTGAGATTCCCAAGTTATTACCAATGTTAACGGAAAAGAGTGTTATCCATTCATGGAGCACATCACAAGCCAAAGGGAAGATCATCAAGACTCAAGTTCGCGATGCGATTTTGGTTTTGTTATTACATCAGACGAAGCAAGACGCTGCGGATTATGGCTTCCGATTTGTGCAGCCTAATCCCATTACGGTATTCCGCGTTTATTCCGCGGGATTTATTGAAGATGCCGAGCGTGAAGCGGCGCATTCCCGCTGGGAAAAATGGTGGGATGAAAATAAAGAAACGGTTCTCAAGTCATCCGTAGTGGAAGAAAAATAACGCTCGTGGCCAACATAGACTTTTCCGCGAAATTGCGAGATGCAGTTGAGTCGATTTATTGTTATTGCATCGATAGCTCAGCTCGATTTGTATTGGCAGAAAGCTGCACGTCAGGTTTAGCGGCAGCTGTGCTTGGCCGCAAAGCGGGCATCTCAGCGTATTTTTGCGGTTCGTTGGTAACTTATCGCAACAAATCCAAACAGAATTGGCTGGACGTCGATCCGGAGCTTTTGCAAAACGCAGGTCCAGTTAGCGAAGTCGTGGCGAAAGCAATGGCCGCCGTCGCGTTGACGAAAACCGAGGAAGCAGATGTGGCAATCTCTATTACGGGACATTTCGGACCCGACGCGCCTCCGGAGTTTGATGGATTAGTCATTATTGGTATTTCGATTCGCAATGAGGACGGAAATGCATCGACCGTTTCGCATTCTTTTCTCCTGAGTAGCAAGTCCCGCGAGCAACGGCAACAGGAAGCGACGTTGTTGGTCCTGAAGGTGTTAGCTCGTAAACTACAGCTATTTAACGGAATAGCAGAAGTGATGTCCGCCAAGAGATCGTGGGTCCAATTAGGGGATGGTGACATACAGACGGTTTTTCCTGGTTCGTTTGATCCCTGGCACGCTGGTCACGTCGCCATGGCGCAATATGTAGAAGATAAATATGGACATGAACCTTTCTACGAGTTGTCTATTAACAATGTGGACAAGACGCAAGTGCAACAGTATGCCGCACGGATCCGCACATTACCGTTTTGCTTTTCGGAAAAATTGATAATTTCCCAAGCAGCGACGTTTGTGGAAAAGGGCCGCCTTTACGGAGGGGTTCAATTCGTAACGGGCGTAGATACTATCGCGAGGATCGGTGACAGTCGATATTATGGTGACGACAAAGAAGAGACCGCTGGCAGCGATGAGCAGAGGGATTTAGCTTTACAAGAGCTGAGTGATTGTGGGTGTCGATTTATTGTCTTTGGCCGTGAGATGAGTAGTGATTTTCAAACGGGTGTTGGGGATGTCAAAATCTATATGGAGTTGGAGCAGTTAGGATTACCACCGCTGCTGCAGCAGATGTGCGAGGGAGTCCCAGAGAGTGAGTTTCGATATGATCAATCGTCGAGAGATTTACGCCAAAGGAATGAGACAAGTTGACGACTGATACACCTCATGCGGATCCGATTTCGACTGAGCTATATACGAAAGGGTTCATTTTGGGATCTATTTCGTCGGTAGCCTATTCTGCAGCAAATGTTTTTCTGCGATCGGTTGATCATTGTGATGCTGTGTGGGTAACGTGTGTAAAAGCGATGCCGACATTTGCCATCATGATTCCTTGGCTATTGATCCGCTATTGCAACGGGCATCGGAAAATGCCGTCATTAAAAGCGATTGCGGTTTTGAGCCTGGTGGCAGTCGTCACCCATTTGTTTGGCAATGTATGCTTCCAGTGGTCGCTAAATAAAATCGGCATTGGCATTGCTGTTCCGCTTTGTTTAGGCATGGCCATTATTAGTGGTGCCGTTATCGATGGCACGTTTATGGACGCTAAACCCAGCGGACGTACGATAGTGTCCATGTGTTTTTTGATTGTGGCAGTTATCGTTTTGTCGCTCGGTGGCGAAACAGCATTCGAAACGTTGAAAGATGATATCACGGCAGTCGACGTCTCTCCGTCTTTATTGGGATTGGGAATCGTATCGGTTGTTGTTGCTGGGATTATCTACGGTGCATTTGGTGCGGTGATTAAAACTGCTGGCCGTCGAGGCATATCTCAACCGATGATTATGCTGATTATTTCTGCCGCCGGAATTCTGTTTTTGTATGCCCTTAGTTACCAACGGGACGTGTTCGATGTTCCGGAAAACCTAGGTGCTTGGAATATTGGTCGGATGTTGTTGGCTGGGTTGTGCAATACGATTGCATTTGTTGCCCTAGTAGCCGCGTTGCAGCTGTTACCGGTGACCAATGTTAATTTATTTAACGCTTCCCAAGCAGCATTTGGTGCGATTGCTGGCGTTTTAATTTTCGCTGAACCGGCATCGCCATGGATGATTGCGGGTATCTTGCTGACAGTTGCCGGCTTGATGATCATGAAACGTAAATAAACCACTGTCTTCAGCAATAAACGGCAATGACATCAAGCAGACATGTCGATTAGAATGTTTACTAAGACGTTACAATATGATTTATTGGAATTGTGTAAACGATGACAACAGCGTCTGAAAGTTCAACAACAACTCATCGACTCTACTTAGGTATTGACGTAGGAGGAACCGGCATCAAATTGGGTGTTGTCGACGATTCAGGTACTGTGCTGGGACATACACAAATTGACACCGAGCACGAGCGAGGTGCTGCTGATGGAGTAAGTCGCATCTTGGATGCCGCAAAGGGTATCGTTGATGAATTGAATTTAAGTTGGGATAATATTGATGCAGTTGGTATTGGCACACCGGGAACGATGGATATCCGAGCAGGTCGGTTGTTGCACATGCCGAATATGAGTGGTTGGGATGAGTTTCCAATACGTTCCTATTTAGAAGAACAAGCTGGCAAGCCGGTTGTTTTTATGAACGATGGCACAGCGGCTGCATATGGCGAATTTTGGGCTGGTCGCGGGAAGGACTGCAGTAGTATTGTCATGTTGACTCTTGGCACAGGCGTTGGCGGTGGGATAATAATCTCGGGCCGTTCGCTTGACGGTGAACATAGTCATGGCAGTGAATGTGGTCATATTATTATTGATGGCAGCCCAACCGCTCGGCGCTGTCCCTGTGGCCAATTGGGACATCTCGAAGCATACGTCAGCGCGAGGAGTGTTGCCCAACGAACGTTAGAGGGATTACGCGACGGCACCGAATCATCGCTAACAGAGTTCCTAGAAAACGAAGCGGCGCTATCCGCCTTTACGGTATTCGAGCATGCTCAATCCAAGGATGCCTATGCGATTCGTGTCATTGAGGAAACGGCGGTTTACTTGTCTATTGGAATTACTTCGATCATGCACATCCTTGACCCTGACATGGTGATTCTAGGCGGTGCCATGAATTTTGGAGCTCATGAAACGGAATCGGGGCGAATGTTTATTAAGACGATTCGCGATAAGGTTACCGCGGCTACTTTTCCCGTGTTAGCGGAACAGACGGTTATTGATTTTGCAAGTTTAGGGAACCACTGTGGCTTCATTGGTGCAGCGGGCATAGCGCGGGCGCAATTTGGAACCACGGATTGATGCGAGCGAATTGACAAAGAACTAACCCACAATTAAGACGGACATTATGGATTGTCGCAACATTAGAAACTTTAGTATCATCGCTCATATCGATCATGGTAAGAGTACGCTTGCTGATCGCATCTTGGAACATACCGGGACCGTTGCTCAACGTGAGCTCAAAGACCAGATGCTTGATGATATGGAGCTTGAGCGGGCGCGAGGAATTACGATTAAGGCTCGCAGTGTGAGTCTAAAATATTGCCTTAAGGGAACAGACTATCAGCTCAACTTAATCGACACTCCGGGGCATGTTGACTTTCAGTATGAGGTTTCGCGGGCATTAACTTGTTGCGAAGGCGCCTTGTTATTAGTGGATGCTTTTCAAGGTGTCGAAGCACAAACGGTAGCCAACGCTTATAGTGCGATTGAGCACGATTTGACCATCATTCCGGTCATTAATAAAATCGATTTGGATTATGCTCGAATCGATGAGGTGACGGAAGAGATCGAACAGCAATTTGGGCTCGGTGCGGATGAAATTCAATGTGTAAGTGCCAAAGAAGGCATTGGCATAGCAGGATTGCTCGAGTCCATCATCAACACGATTCCTCCGCCTAAAGGTGACCATGAAGCGGAGTTGCAGGCAATGGTCTTTGATTCTCATTACGATGAATTCCGCGGAGCTATTACCTACATCCGTATTATGAATGGCACGATTCGCAAGGGCGACAAGATTACGTTCATGCGAGCATCGTCATCTCACGAGGTCATAGAAATTGGTCAGTTTGTACCACAGCCGCAAGCTTGTGAAAGTTTAGGTGCTGGCCAAGTGGGATATGTGATATGCAATATCAAGTCGTTAGATATGATTCATGTTGGTGATACGTTGTGCCGACATAATTCCGATGTCGAGCCGCTGCAAGGTTATCAAGAGCCTAAGCGTATGGTGTACTGTGGATTATATCCGTCAGATGGACAGGATTTCAAAGAGCTACGAGACGCCCTAGGTCGGTTAAAAATAAATGATCCAAGTTTCGTATTTGAGCCCGAGACGAGCAAAGCATTAGGCTTTGGCTTTCGGTGTGGTTTTTTGGGACTGTTGCATATGGAAATTGTGCAACAACGATTGGAGCAAGAGTCCGATGTGGATCTTATCCAAACGGCGCCGAATGTGACTTATGAACTGACTACGAAAAAAGGTGAAGAGCTGGTTATTCATCGTCCCCAAGAAGTTCCGGATAGTGGTGAAATCGAAGAATTCCGGCAACCAATTGTGCGTGTGAATTTCATTGCGCCGGCTGAGTATATTGGTGCGATCATGAAATTGTGTAACGATCGCCGCGGAGTTCAGCAATCACAAGAGTATCTCTCGACGACGCGGATGATGTTGACTTATGATTTGCCGTTGGCCGAAGTTATTTATGACTTACATGACAAACTGAAAAGTGCAACTCGCGGTTATGGAACGATGGACTATGAGCTATTAGGGTATTACCCCGCGGATTTAGTGCGGATGGATATTTTGGTTAATGGGAACCGTGTGGATGCATTGAGCATTATTTGTGATCGTATCGATTCACAACGGCGGGGCCGAGCTGTTTGCAAAAAACTAAAAATCGAGATCAACCGTCACATGTTCGAAGTGGCGGTACAGGCAGCTATTGGCGCCAAGGTGATTGCTCGCGAGACCGTGCGGGCATTACGAAAGAATGTTACGGCAAAGTGTTATGGTGGTGACATTTCTCGTAAAAAGAAACTCTGGGCAAAACAAAAAGAAGGCAAGAAGCGGATGAAAAGTGTGGGGAGTGTTGATATTCCTCAAAAGGCCTTCATGGCAGTATTGGAATCGGGACAGGACCAGAAATAAACGTGGATAAACAACCGCATCACATCAAAGGGGTTACCGTGCTGTGCCTCGTGATCGTTGCTACTGGTGGAGTTATCGGTTGGTTGTTATCACGTTCTTCTGAAGTAGTGGACGTGCATACGATTCGCCCAATTGCGTCGGGGAGCATGGCCAACGCTGCCCCAGGACCCCATCTACAAATCCAGTGTCACGATTGCGGCATTGAATATCGCTGCGACGTAAAGACTGTCGGCGAAGACCATTTACCGGTTTGCTATAATTGTGGTGCGATGAACTCGATTGAGGGTCTCCGCGGTCACACCGGTCAAGTTGCGTATGCAACAGGCGACATTCGGCGGTGGTCGAAGGTTGTCTTTACCGCTCCGGCATCAGCCGACGAAGAAGGGATGTTGCTAAAACGCATCGTAGCTTTACCTGGTGAACAATTGGGATTCGTGGATGGCGACTTGTGGATCAATGGGGCTCGCTACCAAAAGTCCTTGCAAGAGTTTGATTTATTGCAGGTTCCTGTTTTTGACAGCCAACATCGCCCGCGGGATTCGCAGTATTCATTTCTGGATCGATTTGCGGTTGCAATGAATGAACAGGCTTGGTTGATCACCACGGCCGGCGAATTTGCATTTGATGCTGCCCAAGATAAATCTCAACAATGGCTTGAATATATTCACTGGAATGTTATTGCCGGATTTGTACCTCAAGTGCGACGAGGCTCGGCCGACGCTATTTTAGATTACCATCCCTATAACCAATATATCTCGCGGCCCCAGTTGAATTTCGTTGATGATTATGTCGTGGATCTTTGGGTGACAACCCATACTGCTCCGACAATTCAATTTCGATTATTGGATGTTGACGTGACTGTCGACGGCGAAGGACGCACAGTCAGCGTATCGCAAGGTGCTCGATATTGCGGACAACAAATGATTGACGAAATGTCAGTATCACCGAATCAACCATGGAAAATTCGGGTTGGACGCTTAGATGGACGAGTCGTTGTGCAAATCAATTCACAGCAATGGGCCTTCGATTTTGAACCAACCCCGCCGACGGGCAACTACAACGATGACCGATTGCTACGACAACGACCGTTTGCTGTCGCAGCCTCTGGGGGAATACTGGATATTCAGCGGATCTTTATTGCTCGGGATATTTATTGGTTAGCACCCAACGGGATGGACCATTCATGGCAGCTTTCAGCCGAGTTACCGCCGGATAGTTTTTTTCTTGTTGGAGATAATCAACCCGTCTCGCGAGATTCCCGTCATTGGAATCAAGGCGTCCATCGGTCGCTGATTCAAGGCATCGTGCAGTAAATAGTGCGGGTTGTCCATTTTTGTAGTTCCGCAGTCATTGGATCACGATTTCGTTTGAATTAACACGAATGTACTACGGCGGACCCGCACTCTGCCCTCGTTATAAATAGATGGATAGAGTATATTTGCAACCAACGGAACCTTTTCCCTCGGAACGCCGTAGAATCCTCTATACGACCCAGCACCATTTCATTTTCGACTGAGAGATTTTGATAGATGAAGGACAAAAACCAAATTGAGCGATACCGCAGGTTGCCTTTGATGCAGTTTCGTGATTTGTTGGAAGGTTTTGCTGCCGCGGTAATTTTGGCGTTTATTTTCCGTGGATTTGTTGCTGAAGCATATGTTATTCCGACAGGATCGATGGCTCACGGTTTACAAGGGCGGCATATGGATCACGAATGCTCCAAGTGTGATTTCCCATATCGATCGGGTGCGAGCGAAGAAAATGACGGCAAAGGAGAAGTAATTGCAACGACGTGTCCCCAGTGTGGTTTCATCGATGTTCTAGACAAGGTAAACGAAATAAACGAGCGGTCCTTCTCGGGTGATCGCATTTTGGTTAATAAGTTTGCCTATTCATTTAGTGATCCAAAGCGATGGGATGTGATTGTCTTTAAGTACCCTGCCTCAGCGACCACGAACTACATCAAGCGATTGATTGGTCTGCCTGGTGAGATTGTGCGATTATCCAACGGCGATGTTTATACACGGCCCAAGGATAACCTAGATGCGGTCTTTGAAATTGCTCGTAAACCGGTAAACAAGCAACTCTCAATGATGCAGTTGGTGCATGATACCAAATACCGTTCAAAAGCGTTGGATGACGTTATGTGGCCCCAACCGTGGCGAATGGTCGGCGACTACCGCTCACGATATCATCCTAGTGCACAGGAAGGCGTCAGGGGCTACTGGTCCATGTCCGCACAGGGATTCAAAGCTACGATTGATGGTAGTCGTAAGGAAGAAGCAGTTGGATTGCGATACCATCACACGATCCCAGATTCAACTTTTTGGGTTGATTACAACCAACATCGAGTAAAAGCAAATCAAGCAGAAGAATCAGGAGATATTACTCGGGCTCAAAAACTTCGTAATGAGATGAAAGTTCGCTGGTGGCCTCTTCCAAAACTCATTACGGACACGTATGCATACAATCGAGTGATTAAGGATGATGTATCCTATTTTGGCGAAGGGGTATTTGCGTCGTGGGACACAGCGGCACAACCAGTCGACTACTCGGATGAAGCCGAACTAGTAGCCTTTATCTCTAATTTTCGTGAGCACTTAGAAGGTGATCAAATCATCGAAGGCCAATCACGTAATTTGCTGGCACAGAAATTGAAAGTCGAATGGCCCAGTGGAAGTGATCGAGGTAACTATTGGGTTGGTGATTTAACAGTTGAATTCGAAATCAGTGTTACCAATGATACTGGAACGATTGGTTTTGACATTGTGGAATCAGGTGTTTACTACCAAGGCAGCATTGACGTGGCAACAGGCGAACTAACGTTGATGATTGATAATGGCGACGAACTGTTTGTCGGCGCAGGCTCTGAAGTTGCCGCGATCACAGGCACCACCAATTTAAAAGGGGCTGGTGAATATAAAATCCGGTTTTCAAATTTTGATAATGAATTGCGAGTTTGGCTTGACGGTGAACTAATTGAGTTATCCCAAAAGGCGACATATGTGACTGCTCAAATACTTGGCCCTAAATGGTCCGAGCGTGATCCAGGTGACTTAATGCCTGCAGGAATTAGTTCCCAGGGCGTTGCTATGTCGGTTGAAAATGCGCGAGTGTTTCGTGATGGTTATTATATTGCTACTAATCAAGCCAGTTTAGAAGTGGGAACGGAATACAACCAATGGTACATGAGCGAATTAGAATCTATGCGACCATTGGTAGCTGGTGTCGAGCCATTTTGGTTGAACGTGGATGATTGGGATTCGATTACTATCCCGATCGTTAAACTGCAACTGCACTTGGACTTTTTCCAATCATGGAATCAAACGAAATGTTTCACAGACCGAGCGACCGTTGAATTCAAGGTAGCTGAGGAAGAATTTTTACCGATGGGCGATAACAGTCCAGCGAGCAGCGATGGTCGCGGTTGGTATCCGATTCTCGGTAAAAACAGTTTTCATCGTAGCCTTTTAATTGTGGAAGCGCTGATGATTTATTGGCCCCATGCGTGGTACGTCGATTTAGGCGGGCGTGCGATTCCGGCAATTCCGAACTTTCCGAAAATCAAGGTAATACAGTAAGATATGCCAGCGGGATAACTTGTTGTTGAACCAGTCATCATCAATTCGGATATACACATGTGTATTTTGGAAGCCAAGGGCTTAGTCAAATCATTTCGTCGCCGGCGAGTGGTCAACGGGATCAGTTTACGTGTCGAGACGGGCGAGATCATAGGTTTACTCGGCGTGAATGGTGCTGGCAAGACGACGAGTTTCAAGATGATATGTGGTATGTTGCCGCCAGACTCTGGTCAAGTCTTCCTCAAAGGGCAAGACGTTACTAATTGGCCGATGTATAAACGATCTCGTGAATGTAGCATGGGTTATTTAGCCCAAGAATCAAGTGTTTTTCAAAACCTGACGGTTGAGCAGAATTTGATCATGATGATCGAAATGCAAGAAATCAAAGGGAAAAGGAAAAAAGAGTTTTGTAATGAACTGCTCGATCGATTT
>JAYZBF010000017.1:0-7682 GCA_036338835.1 Planctomycetota bacterium | reverse complement strand
GGATAGTAACTGCTTACTTGCCACAATTTACAAGAAGTTTGGCGTCGATACATCACGGTCTTTTTTAAATAACAATGGGCGCCCGATCCCCATATTGACCGATGGTGAACCTATCCGCGAGCTGTTTTGATGATTTACATGACGCGGCTGTCGGCACTAGGTCTTGTTATGTTTCGATACCGTTCAATTGTGCTACACTAAGAGTTGGAAATGTTGATTAAGAGCCGGAAAGCATTTGGCGGTCATTGGATGAAGACAAAAATCAAATTACGAGTTTTGTTGATTGTTAGTTGCGTGGCGACTGGGATTTCTGCTGCGGAACAACCGACTGTCGATTTCAGACGCGTCCGAGCGATCCTGTCGAGCCAATGTTTCACCTGCCACGGACCAGACCCGGCATAACGACAAAGTAATTTGCGGTTGGATATCCCAAACACCGTTGGTGACCAAGCGGGCGCGCATTCGGTCCTGACGCCAGGCAAACTGCTCGAAGGCGAGTTGCTGCGACGGATTCAATCGAGCGACCCCGATGAGCGGATGCCCCCGGTGGAATTTGGTAAGGGAGTATCGGCCGAAGAGTTAGACATCCTAAAAAAATGGATTGAGTCTGGCGCTGAATATAAACGACATTGGTCGTATGCCGCTCCGATGAAACCAGATACTGCCGCGTTGGCGAAATCTAAATGGATTCGCAATGAAATTGACGCGTTTGTTCTTGCGCGGATGAAAACGCTGGGCCTACAGCCCAATAACGAGGCTGACCGCTACGCCTTAATTCGTAGACTGTCGCTGGACCTAACCGGCTTGCCTCCAACATTACAAGAAGTGGATGCGTTTGTTAATGACTCCAGCAAGCAGGCATACGAGAACCTAGTGGATCGGTTGCTAGCGTCTAAAAAATATGGAGAGCGGTGGGCGGCAATGTGGCTAGATCTAGCACGCTACGCAGATTCTGCTGGCTACGCCAACGATCCGCAGCGGACAATTTGGCTCTATCGTGACTGGGTCATCAATGCGTTCAATAGCAACATGCCATTTGACCAGTTTACGATTGAACAAATTGGCGGAGATTTGCTGGAAGACGCAAGCGAACAGAACATTGTGGCAACCGCCTTTCATCGCAACACGCTGACGCAAAGCGAGGGAGGGACCAATGATGAAGAATTCCGGAATTCAGCCGTCGTCGATAGAGTTAACACGACCATGCAGGTGTGGATGGGAACGACCATTCGTTGTGCGCAGTGTCATAACCATAAATATGATCCCATTTCACAAGAAGAGTATTTCAAGTTCTTCGCATTCTTTAACAATACCGAAGACGCTGACCGTGCCGATGAACAACCGTTGTTGAGTCTGTTTTCCGCTGAACAACAGGAAACGAAAAGACGATTACAAGACGACCTGGAAACGTGGAAGGCAAAAATTCAACCGTCCGCTGAACAGCTCGCTCAACAGTTGGTAAGTTGGCGTAGGGAGTAAAATGAATACGTGCAGTGGCAGGAGTTGGTCCCTACTGATCAGAAATCGACGAGTGGGGATACGCAATGGACCGTGTCCCCCGCTGGTGTGATTCAATCCAGCGGAGATGCTCAAAAGACCGAGTCGTACGAACTGACGTTTAGTTCGTTACCGGAATCTGTCACCGCAATTCGCTTAGAAGCGTTAGCCGATGAGGCGTTGCCTGCCGGAGGACCTGGTCGGGCCGGTAACGGGAACTTTGTGCTTACGGAGTTGTCAGCGTCAGTCGGGGGGCCCGCAGACGAGTCACCAATTGGAAAAATCGTACGTATCGACTTACCTGGTAAACAGAAGATGATACATGTGGCTGAAATTCAGGTGTTTAGTAACGGTTCAAATATCGCCTTACAGGGCGTGGCAAAGCAATCTTCTACTGGGTTTGGTGGGGAAGTCAAACGAGCCAACGATGGAAATACCGATGGAAATTATGACGCCGATTCTGTTTCTCACACGGCAATACAGGACAACCCTTGGATTGAAATTGAGTTAGCAGCAGCGGTCGCGATCGATTCGATCTCGATTTGGAACCGTACGGATAACGCCGCGCAAAAACGCCTTGATGGATTTGAATTATCGATTCTTGATGAGCAGCGCGACTTAGTATGGAAAAAGACCTTCGCCAAAGCTCCTGATAAAAACGTTGATGTTGAGATTAGCGGGTTGCTGCCAATCGTGTTTGCGTCCGCGACGGCGACCTTTGAACAGCGTGAGGAGGGAAAGATCGGGCAGTTTTCAGTGGGTAGTGCGATCGATGGCGATCGTACTCACGCTACTGCCGGGTGGGCTGTGGGCGGTGAAATCGGTCAGGACAATACCGCCGTCTTCGTTATCAAGAAACCGCTTAAACCCAAACCTAATACAACTCTAAAGTTGATATTGTCGCAATCCTATCCCAACCATCCGTTGGGAAAATTCCGGATATCCGTAACGGACGCCACGGGAAACGTGGCCGTACTTCCGAAGAGCATCACCGCGCTAGGTAACCGTAGTTGGGACAAATTGGAAGCGAGTGAACAGGATCTGGTGCGAGAGCATTACCAGCGTAACGTTGCACCTGACGCGGCGGTTATCAAGAAAATTGCTGAATTAGAAAAAGCGATTATGGATATGCGACCGACAACAGTCCCTGTGATGAAAGAGTTGATTGGGGAAAAACGTCGCAAAACGAATATTCAGTTGCGTGGTAACTTTGAAGTGATCGAAGGAGAAGTGTCAGAGGGGACGCCGGCGACATTTCACCCTTTTCCGGATGATGCATCTCGCAATCGTTTGGAACTTGCCCGTTGGCTTGTTGCTGACGAAAATCCGTTGACAGGTCGCGTGGTGGCTAATCGTTATTGGGAGCAGTTATTTGGTCAGGGTATTGTGTCGACGAGCGAAGAGTTTGGGATCCAAGGGGAATTGCCAACGCATCCACAGTTATTGGACTGGCTGGCAGTGACGTTTACAAAAGATTTTGCGTGGGACGTTAAACGGTTATTGAAAACAATCGTAATGTCAGCAACCTATCGCCAAAGTGCTGAGGTCACGAAAGATCACCGTAAAATTGATCCGTTTAATTTATATTTAGCTCGTGGTCCACGATTCCGACTTAGCGCCGAGATGATTCGTGATCAGGCGTTGTCGGTCAGCGGTTTGTTGAGCGACAAGATGTATGGACCTTCAGTTCGGCCACCACGTCCGCAGTTGGGTTTAAAGGCAGCGTTTGGTGGTTCCACGGATTGGGCCACTAGTGATGGTGAAGATAAATTTAGGCGCGGTCTATATACCCAATGGCGGCGAAGCTTACCGTATCCGTCGATGGCTACGTTTGACGCGCCGAATCGAAATGTATGTACAATTAGCCGCGGTCGTACAAATACTCCTCTGCAAGCACTTGTAACACTTAACGACCCGGTTTACGTCGAAACGGCACAATCCTTAGCTCGCCGCATCCTTGCCGAAGGTGGCGATAGCATTGAGTCAAAAGCTATTTACGGATTTCGTTTGGTGCTTGCACGTCCTCCTCATGAAACGGAGCGTACGAGGATTATTGCTTTGTATGAGCAAGTCGCTAAGCAGTATTCGGGCGATCCGCGAAGTGCGAAAGATATTGCGACAATGCCCCTTGGTCCGCTAACGGAGGGCGTCGACGTGATTTCGGCGGCGGCTTGGACCGTGGTAGGCAATGTGCTATTGAACCTAGATGAAACACTGGCGAAAAGGTAATTCAATGAATCCATTGACCAAAAATTTACAAATTCGAACTCGCCGCCACTTTATGCAGAATTGCGGAGTGGGCCTAGGTGCGATGGCACTGCATTCGCTTGGCGGAGACGGAGCAGTTCAAGCAGACGAGGTACCCAATCCAGTAGCCCCGAAAAGTGCGCACTTTGCCGGTCAAGCAAAACGAGTGATATACTTGCATTGTGCCGGTTCCCCACCACATCTGGACCTTTTTGACTACAAACCTGAACTCGTTAAACGTACTGATGAACCCTGTCCGGACGAGTATTACGAAGGTAAAAGGTTCGCATTTACCAGTGGGCGCCCGCTGCTGCTAGGGACGCCTCAGAAATTTCGGCAACACGGTGACAGTGGCCAGTGGATGTCCGAAGCCTTGCCCCAATTGGCGAAAATTGCTGACGATCTCACGATTGTTAAATCAATGAATACCGAACAATTTAATCATGCTCCGGCTCAGTTGCTGATTTACACCGGTTCACCCCGCTCAGGTCGGCCGTCGATGGGAGCTTGGACGGCTTACGGTCTCGGCAGTGAAAATAAAAATTTACCAGGGTTCGTCGTGCTGATTTCCGGGGGTGTCGCGCCCAGCGGTGGAGCTGATAATTGGGGCAGTGGATTTCTACCGTCGGTCTATCAGGGCGTACAGTGTCGCAGCAAAGGGGATCCGGTTTTGTATGTCTCCAATCCTAAAGGCATCGATCGCAATATGCGACGTATTAGTCTTGATGCGCTGAGGGACTTGAACCAGTTGCAAGGCGAGGAACTAGGCGACGCGGAAACACAAACGCGGATTGCACAGTATGAATTGGCGTTTCGCATGCAAATGTCTGTACCGGGAGTAATGGATATTTCACAAGAGACACAACATACGCTTGAAGAATATGGAGCGAAGCCGGGTGAATCCAGTTTTGCGAACAATTGTCTGCTTGCCCGGCGCCTAGCCGAAAGTGGCGTTCGCTTTATACAACTATTTGACTGGGGCTGGGATTTTCATGGTACGACGGCAGCTATGGGGATCCGCGGAGGGTTGCAGACGCGTTGTAAACCGATGGACCAGGCAGTGGCAGCGTTAATCAAAGATCTCAAAGCGCGTGGCATGTATGACGAAACGTTGGTGGTTTGGGGAGGCGAGTTTGGTCGGACACCCTTTAGAGAAGGCCGTACGGCGAAAAGCAATGTACTTGGACGCGACCATTTCCCAGATTGCTTTACGATGTTCATGGCCGGCGGCGGTATGAAGCCAGGTCTGAGTTACGGTAGCAGCGATGAACTTGGATTTACGGTTGCAGAAAACAAAGTACATATTCACGATTTGCAAGCGACGATATTGCATTGTCTCGGCATGGACCATCAGCGTCTGACCCATCGTTTTCAAGGACGCGATTACCGACTAACCGATGTGCACGGCAATGTAGTTCATGATCTGCTATCGTAGAACAGAGCTTTTGCCTGTGAGTTCGCTTTCCCCTTCGCCTAAGGAACAATCATGCAGGATATTCGCGTTGCCGCTGTAAGTATCAATAGTCCGCTAGATTCAGGTTCATCAATGCTTGATTGCCTCGAGCAATGGACCGGCAAAGCGGTCGAACAGGGAGCGGAGTTGATTTTGTTTCCCGAGTTGCAATTTTTTGGGCATTGTAACCCACGTACTTGGGAATTGGCCGAAGCTGTGCCTGCGGGAGCGGCGACGCAACGGACGATCGAAATTGCCAAGAAACATTCCGTAACGCTTTGTATTGGTATTAGTGAAAAAGAAGATGATGTGGTTTTCAATACGCAGTTTCTAGTTGGGCCAAATGGATTCATTGGGAAACAACGGAAATTGCACCTGTCTCGCGATGAGGTCTTGTTCTACAAAGGTGGTCGAGAAGTTCCCGTATTCGATATTGGTAAATGTCGTGTCGGGATGATTATTTGTTACGACAATCAACTACCAGAGGTGGCGCGAATACATGCGTTACGTGGAGCGGATGTGCTGCTAATGCCGCATGCTGCGCGAATTAAAATGTGGGATGAAACGGCGGATTCTATGGCGGCAGCTCGACAGCATACGCACGAATACTTTACTTCCTGTTATGCGCAGCGGGCACGAGAAAATGCATGTTTTGCTGTGTTGGCAAACCAGGCGGGGCGAGCGGGCTACGTCGAAACGTACCCGCAGGATTCGCCAGCACAACCGCACCATTGTGGTGGGGCATTGGTATTTGCGCCAGACGGAGAGTTAATCGGTAGCACGCAAACCGACGTCATTCAGGACGAAATGATTGTTGTTGATTTGTTGCAAGATCGTATCGCCAAGGAACGTAGCCTGCCCAACTACACGTTAAAAACTCGCCGCCCCGAGCTGTACCAAGAATTGGTCAGCGAGCAAGTTAAATGTTGATAGCCGACTCACGATAGCGTTATGAACAATAGAAATTGATCATTTCTAATACGCCACGTCTCCTAACCTCTAGGGCGATGTTGTGGTTTGTCCAATCATTGGTAGCGGGTTTAAAGACCTAAAGAGTCTGAGTCGAATGAATGAAGACAGAGATTGTCCTGTTTTATCGCTGGAAAAAATGCAACAACTCTTGGGACAATGACGGGAAAGGCTCATTCTCGTCTTTTGATAAACGCGATATTCCTTGTAGAATATGTGTATAATAAATAAAGTCAATGTTGCTGTTTGGACTAACAGTTAAGGTTATTTCACTATGCTTAAAATTTTGGATCCAAGTGACAAAGGGAAAACGCATTGCGATGGAGTGTCGCGGCGTAACTTCCTGCAAGTCGGGGCACTAGGTGCTGGTGGACTTACATTGCCTGGTTTGCTTTCACTCGAGGCAAAACAAGGAATTCGTAATAACCCTAAATCAGTCATCTTGGTTTACTTGGTCGGCGGACCACCGCATCAAGATATGTTCGACCTCAAACCAGACGCACCACGAGAAATAGCAGGTCCGTGGAAACCGACGGCAACTAATGTAAATGGAATCGAAATCTGCGAAGCTTTGCCGATGATGGCACAGCGGATGGACAAGTTCACTGTGATCCGCTCGCTAAACGACGCCCAAGCAGGCCATGACGCTGTTCAATGTTATACCGGAAGAACCAATGCCGGTCCGAAACCGACCGGAGGTTGGCCTCAATTTGGCTCCTTAGTCAACAAAATTCAAGGTCAACACGTTCCGACGACTCCTGGGTTTATTAGCCTCTGCTATCCTTGCACACATGGGCCATATAACGAACCCGGTCCTGGTTATCTCGGCCCAGCCCACTCGGGATTCCGACCCCTTGGCCCAACCCGTAAAGATATGATACTCAACGGGATTACCACAGACCGTTTGGCAAATCGCAAAGCACTGCTGACTAGCTTCGATCAGTTCCGCCGCGATACCGATGCCAGCGGTACACTCAAGGGCGTTGATGCATTTACCGAACAGGCGATGGGTATCTTAACCGCCTCACATTTAGCGGCAGCGCTCGATCTTTCTAACGAAAGCGAAGCGACACGCGAACGCTATGGCACTGGGAATCCTAAAAAATTTATTGATGCTAATGGTGCACCACGTGTTCCACAGAGTTTTCTCGCCGCTCGGCGACTGATCGAAGCAGGGGCACGTATCGTAACCGTTAATTACAGCAAGTGGGATTGGCACGGCGGACTCAATGCGGAAGGCCGTGCCAATAACTCGATCTTCCTTCGTGAAAAAGAGGATTTCCCCATCTTTGACAAAGGCATAACAGCGTTAATTGATGATTTGCACGAACGTGGATTGGATCAGGATACCGCCGTACTCGTATGGGGTGAATTTGGTAGAACGCCTAAGATTAGTGCTAAAGTCGGTCGCGATCATTGGCCTAATGTGGCTTGCGCTCTGATGGCGGGTGGCGGTATGCGGCATGGGCAAATCATCGGGAAGACCGATCGTATTGCTGGGGAACCTGTGGCTCGC
>JAYZBF010000016.1:0-7990 GCA_036338835.1 Planctomycetota bacterium | reverse complement strand
CCATATTCTTCATTTAACCACCGCCCCAAATCAATTTGGCGGCAACGATGTGAACAGAACGGCGTTGCCGGTGACTTTTGCGTATCAAATTCTTTTTGACATGTCGCACATTCAATTACCGCCATCATTCACTCCGAACTTTTCTGCAGCCCACATCTGATACGTATTCTACTGTTTCTTGGTAATAAAAGTCCACGTTAACCAACTAAACTCAAATCCAATTCAAGCAAATCAATATCTCATTACGATTTTGAATCACTGCCCTTGCCGGAGGAATCACCCGATGAGGTCGACTTACTATCCGATTTTTTACTAGATTTCTTACTCGAACTAGCATCCGATTTCGATTTTTTCTCCGCGGAACTTGCTTTTTTTTCATCGCTCTTATAGGAATCGCTACGGTAGTCCGTTTCGTAAAAGCCCGAACCTTTGAACAATATCGCAGCACCTGTTCCAAACAACCGCCGCAATTTCAATTTTTTGCACTCCGGACATTTACGCTTGAGCGGGTCGTTGATCCCTTGAAACAGCTCGAATAAGTGCCCACAGGCGTCACATTCATAATCATAGGTTGGCATAACATATTTCTCTCTAAATCACCGGTCGGCTTCACCAATAAATCTATTCGCCTGACGCAGCTTCATCCGCTGCCGGTCCACTGGAAACAACAACTTGACTCGGGCGAATTACCCGATCATGCATTTGATAACCCTGTTGCACCACAGCCAATATCACATTCGCATCAAATTGATTACTCGGTTGCAAGCTTATCGCTTCGTGTAACTTCACATCAAACGCTTCACCCGCTTCTGCCTTGATTGCTACGCACTGATACTTTTCTAGAACCGACGTAAAACTCTGAACAACAATCTCAACTCCGCCCGTAAAAGCATCTACATCACCACCACTTTGGCTCGCTTCTAACGTTCGATGCAAATCGTCGATCACGCTCAGCATTTCTGAAATCACGGGCAACGCTGCGTATTTCAATTGCTGCTGCATATCTCGCTGAGATCTTTTCCGCAAGTTATCAATTTCGGCTAGCAATCGAATATTGTTGTCACCCGCTTGCGCTAATTGTTGCTCAACAGTCAACTCTTCGACTATTTCTTCTACCGCCTCTATCTCTTGTCCTTGCCCAGACTCCACTTCCGGGTCCGTCACCTGTTCTTCGGCGAGCGCATCAACAATATCTTCGAAGACGTCATCCAGCGTCGACCCGTTAGCATCACTCTCACTAGTGGTTTCTTTTTCCTCAAAATCATCATTGGTCATATCATTTGCCTCAATCTATTGGCGCACTCAATTAGTCGATTCTTGCGAATCGGATACAGTAAATAAATCTCTTAGTTGGTCCAGCCACCCTTTGCGTTGCGGCGCAACCTCTGTTTGTTCCATTTCAGCCAAATCCCTCAACAATTGTTGTTGTTGGTCGCTGATTTTTTCTGGTACTTCAATATAGGTTTGCACCAACAAATCACCTAGTCGCCTAGAATGAACATGCGGTACACCATGTCCTCGCAAACGAAATGTCTCGCCCGACGGAGTACCCGCAGGAATCGTTAATACTTCGCGCCCCGTCAGCGTCGGCACTTCGACCTCAGCGCCTAACACAGATTGCGCGTATGTTACTGGCAGCCGAACGATAAGATGTTCATCATGGCGTTGAAACACTCGATGTGGACGGACTTCGATGAAGCAATAACAATCCCCATTGGGTCCGCCATCGGGACTTGCTTCGCCCTGCCCAGTCATCCGCACTCGAGTCCCATCATCAACTCCCGCCGGAATACTTATCGTAATTTCACTTGTCTGCGGCAGAACACCCTGCCCGCGGCATTCTTCACAGGCCGCAGATATCACGTTACCTTGTCCTTGGCAAGCCGGACAGGTAGTCTGCACCCGTAGAATACCCGCAGACTTGATAACTTGCCCTCTGCCATCACAGCGCACACAGACCTCGCGTTCCGCTTCAGGCGCGCCACCGGATCCATCACAACTGTCACAAATCTCATTGCGAACAACTTCCAATGTTTGCTCGCACCCCGTGGCTGCTTCTTCGAGATCAAGCGTCACGTCACAACGAATATCACCGCCTCGACGTACGCGATTTTGCCTTCGTCCACCGCCAAAAATACCGTCGAAAATGCCACCGCCGCCGCCAAATAGATCACCGAAAGCTTCAAAGATATCTTCTACACTGGATGCCGCACCGCCCATGCCGTCCAATCCCGCATGTCCATATTGATCATAGCGTTGACGTTTCTCAGCATTGCTTAGAACTTCGTAAGCCTCAGCGGCTTCTTTGAACTTAGAAATGGCGTCTTCATCATCTGGATTCGTGTCTGGGTGATATTGGATCGCTAGTTTACGGTAGGCTTTTGAAATCACGTTCTTAGACGCATCGCGAGCAACGCCAAGTACTTCATAGAAATCGCGTTTTGGGGCCATAGCTAGTTAATCACAATCCCAGTTCATCTTACTGTCATACGGTCATTTATTGGCGCAATTGAGTTCCGACAATTCCAATACCGTAGCGAACACCTAAAATTGAAAAAGCCGCCCCCATCCAAGAGGGAGGCGGCTTTGTTAAACCAAATTGCATTAGGTTTGGCCGTGGTGTTACGTAAGTCTCGTGTTCACTAATTTACGCTACCCTCAACCTTTTGCTTGTCTTTGTCATCGGCATCGAAGTTGGTCACCAAAACTTCGGTTGTCAGCATCAAACCAGCAATACTACCTGCGTTGGCCAACGCTGTACGTACAACTTTGACCGGATCGATAACTCCAGCAGCTAACATGTCGCCGTATTTGCCAGTGTTCGCATTGTATCCGTATGCTACCGATTTTTTGGCTCGTACATTATCGGCAACAACGGAACCATCGATTCCGCCGTTATCAGCGATTTGCCGCAGTGGCGCATCGAGTGCATTAAGGATAATATCGACACCGATTTTTTCGTCACCACGAGTAGAGCTTCGTATTTCTTCGACAGCCTTTTGACAGCGAAGAAGTGCCACGCCGCCACCAGCCACGATTCCTTCTTCAACTGCAGCACGCGTAGCGTGCAAGGCATCTTCGATCCGAGCCTTTTTCTGTTTCATATCGGTTTCGGTTTCAGCACCGACAGAAATAACGGCTACGCCACCTGAGAGTTTCGCCAAGCGTTCTTGGAATTTCTCTTTGTCGTATTCGCTTTCCGTTTGAGCCATTTGATTGTTAATTTGCTCAACGCGAGAGTCGATGTCAGCTCGCTTGCCAGCTCCGTTGACCAACACAGTCGAACTTTTGTCGACCGTAATCTTGCGGGCTTGTCCGAGTTGTTCAAGCGTTAGATTTTCAAGCTGCATGCCAAGATCTTCACTAACGAGCGTTCCGCCGGTTAATGTGGCGATGTCACCTAGCATATTCTTGCGACGATCACCAAATCCTGGAGCCTTCACAGCACACACATTTAGGACACCCCGTAGTTTGTTGACAACAAGCAGTGTTAATGCTTCTGCATCAACATCTTCGGCGATAATCAAAAGTGGTTTGCCAGTACCACTTGCTTTTTCAAGCACGGGAACTAACGCTTGCAAATTACTGATCTTCTTTTCGTGAATAAGAATGTAGGCATCCTCAAGTTCACAATCCATTTCAGCTTGTCGATTGATAAAGTATGGAGAGATATAGCCTTTATCGAATTGCATACCATCAACAAATTCGACGGTTGTGTCAGCGGTTTTGCCTTCTTCGACAGTAATGACGCCGTCTTTGCCAACTCGCTGCAGAGCGTCGGCTAATAGATCGCCGATCGAATCGTCGTTATTAGCACTGACCGAGCCAATTTGAGCGACTTCTTCTTTGCTAGAAACGGGTTGAGCCATACTCAACAACTCGCCTTGAGCAGCAACGACTGCTTTTTCGATACCTTTGCGGACCGACATGGGATTGCTACCGGCAACAATGTTTCGCAAGCCTTCTTTATAGATGGACCGTGCCAAGACGGTTGCCGTTGTTGTGCCATCGCCAGCGAGGTCTGAGGTTTTTTGAGCAACCTCAACAACCAATCGCGCGCCCATGTTTTCAAAACGATCCTCTAATTCGATTTCTTTGGCTACCGTAACGCCATCCTTGGTAACCGTCGGGCCACCGAAAGATTTGTCAATAATGACATTGCGACCCGTAGGCCCCATAGTGACGGCTACTGCGTCAGCTAGCTTATTTACACCACGCAACATCCGAGAACGCGCGTTGTCTTCAAACAAAAGTTGTTTTGCCACGATTCAAACTCCTAGCGTTGAATATTCAATGATTCAACTGATTATGAAAATGATTTGCTCGTTATAGAACCTTTGCAAGAATTTCTGATTCTCGCAGGATCTTCACGTCTTCGCCATTTACTTCCATGTCCATACCACCGAACTTTCCGTAAATGACAATATCTCCGACTTCAATTGAAAGCGAAGCACGATCACCGCTTTCCAATAAACGGCCACTTCCCACAGCAACGACTGTACCGCGTTGAGGTTTTTCTTTAGCAGAATCGGGAAGCACAATTCCTCCAGCTGTTACTTCTTCTGAAGCTGCCGGACGAATAACCACACGATCATCCAATGGACGAACTTTGATCTTTGCCATGATTCGAATATTCCTTTGATAACTTAGTACTTAATGAATTAGTTTTTATCTATTGATTGGGGTTGGCTTCGGCGTGAACTGCACAAATCAGTCAACCGAGTCCGGACTACATCATGCCAGGCATGCCACCCATGCCACCCATGCCACCCATGCCGCCCATGCCGCCCATCGCATCCATCCCGCCGCCCATTCCATGGTCGTGGTGGTCTTGATGATCGTCGTCGTCGTCGTCCGCAGGAACCTCTGTTACGAGACATTCTGTGGTAATCAACAAAGAAGCAACACTTGCTGCATTTTGTAATGCTGTGGTTACTACCTTCGCCGGTTCGATGACTCCCATTTCGACAAGGTCGCCATAGGTATCTGTGTCAGCATTATAGCCGTCGTTTTTACCCTTGAGCTTTCGGACTCGATTTACAATAACCGCTCCGTCAAGTCCCGCGTTTTCAGCGATGGCGCGTAGAGGGTAATCTAGTACATTCCTAATAATCGATCCGCCGAGCTTTTCGTCTCCGCTTAGCCCTAAACCTTCAATTGCTTTGGCTGATCGAATCAAGGCAACTCCACCACCAGCGACAACTCCGCTTTCAAGTGCGGCTTGAGTGGCTGATTTGGCGTCTTCGAGTAATGCTTTACGTTCTTTCATTTCGGTTTCGGTCGTTGCACCACAGTTAATTTGAGCAACACCGCCAGCGAGTTTCGCTAATCGTTCTTGAAGCTTTTCGCGATCATATTCACTGTCGGTAACTTCAATTTCACTGCGAATTTGTTCCACACGACCTTCAATGTCCACTTTCGCTCCCGCTCCGCCAACCATCACTGTCGTTTCCGAGGTGATTTTGATTTTCTTAGCGGTCCCTAAGTCAGAGATCTTGACACTTTCGAGTTCAATCCCCAAATCTTTAAAGATTGGGGTGGCTCCCGTTAGCACAGCAATATCGCCCATGATCGCTTTACGACGGTCACCATAACCTGGGGCTTTAACAGCACAGACGTTCAAGATGCCACGCATTTTGTTAACCACGAGGGTCGCTAGTGCTTCGCCTTCGATGTCTTCGGCAATAATCAGTAACGATTTCTTGGATTGACTGACTGCTTCAAGCAGTGGAATCATTTTTTTGTTTGACGTTATCTTCTCTTCAAACAACAGGATCAGGCAATTTTCAAGCTCAACAATCACTTCACTTTCATTGGTCACAAAGTGAGGAGAAAGGAAGCCACGATCGAATTGCATACCTTCAACAACATCAACGACTGTTTCGTTGCCACGACCTTCTTCAACAGTAATGACACCGTTTTTTCCAACTTTAATAAAGGCATCTGCTAGCACTTTACCAATCGAAGCGTCATTATTACCGGCAATTGCGGCAACCTGCTGGATTTCCTTTTTGCTTTTTGGATCAATCGGCGTAGCCTGATTCGTAACGCTATCGCATGACGCACTAACTGCCTTGGCGATTCCGCGTGACAAAGCCATGGGATCAGCACCTGCGGCAATCATTTTCAAACCTTCACGAAAAATCGCTTCGGCTAAAACGGTCGCTGTGGTTGTTCCGTCACCAGCGACGTCATTCGTCTTACTAGCAGCTTCCTTCACCATCTGGCTACCGAGGTTTTCAAAGACATTATCTAATTCAATATCTTCGGCAACGGTCACGCCGTCTTTGGTTACTTTGGGTGAACCCCAACCTTTGTCTAAAACCGCATTTCGTCCGCGAGGACCTAATGTGCTGCGTACAGCTCGTGCTAGTTTACTGACGCCAGTTAACAGGGATTGTCTTGCCCTGTCATCAAAAACCATTTGTTTTGCCACGTCCGGATTCTCCTTCGCGAGTTGTCCAAATCGCCTATTTTATTTCAATCCCAACCTCTGATGTAGTGAAACATCGAATTGGGGTGTTTTACGATCTCTTTGAATTTGTAATTCCTTTAAAGCAACGCAATACGCGTGCCAAACCTTCGAAAATAAACCACAAACCAAGAATACACAAGGACGTCTAGCGGCATTTACATCTTTATTATTTCCCCGCTAAGGGCTGTATGCATGCCAAGTGATGCCAATTTGGCAGAACCACAATATCCATCACTCGATTGATGCCATTTTGACAGGAATTATGATTTTCAAGGCACGAAATTTATCGAATCATCGCCAACTCCCAAATTCCATCTATTTCGCATAAATTTGTCGTCGGAATTGAAACAGGGTCAGCGTTAGCAAGGCGTGAAGTCGTCATCTACAGTATATGCCAATGCAAATTGAGCAAGCAATTCAGCGGCATTATCTAAATCGTCCAGTGCAATCGTCTCTACCGCACTGTGCATATATCGATTCGCAATACTGACCAATCCAGTGGCAACTCCCGCTCGATTCACCTGCAACGCGTTAGCATCATTTGATGCACCGCGACCGATCGCTGCGAGTTGTGAAGGAATTTGCTGTGACGAGCTAATATCCCGCAGTCGCTGCACCACGCCTGGATTCATATTCGGGCCACGAAACACAACGGGGCCCTGGCCCAATTGAATATCTCCCAATTGTTTCATATCGATTGTGGGACAGTCCGTCGCATGGGTCACGTCAACAGCAATGGCAGTATGCGGGTCAACTCCAAAGGCACTAGTGCGTGCCCCGCGGAGGCCAATCTCTTCTTGCACTGTTGATACCGCGTACACTCCGCATCTAGGATTCACTAACTTAGCGCGCCGCAACGCCTCGATCACCACCCAGGTACCCGTTCGGTTATCCATAGCCGGACCATTGATCAAACCATTACGCAGCAGTTGCATACCGAGTTTAAGCGTAATCGGATCACCAATCTCAACAACACTCTGAGCATCTTCTTTACTGGTCGCACCGATATCCAACCACATTTCAGTAAGCTTCACAACTTGCGTGCGTTCTTTTTCCGTCAGCAAATGAATCGGCTTGCGGGAAACCACCGCAGGCACTTCACCGCTGTCTGTCCATATCACTAGGCGTTGGCCAATCAATTGCTGAGGGTCCCAACCACCCATTGTCTGAGCATAAACAAATCCGTCATCATCAATATGGCTTACCAGTAATCCGATTTGGTCACAGTGTCCAGCAAACATCAACCGTGTTGTATTGTCGGTGTTGATCGCACAAATCACGTTGCCGTGAATATCCGTCCGTATATCATCAGCAAACGACTCGGCATATTCACGAACCAAACGCTGCACGGGTTCTTCAAAACCTGAGGGTCCAGGCGTTTGCAGTAAACGTTCTAAAAATTCTTGGGCCTGTGGTTCCATCGTGATTCTTTCCTCGACTTTTTATATAATGTGGATATCTGTTGCGTCTGGTATGTTTGTTGTTTCTTGTTGGGCGCGTTTTTTTGGTGTGGGC
>JAYZBF010000015.1:0-12113 GCA_036338835.1 Planctomycetota bacterium | reverse complement strand
ACATCGGGTCGAACGATACGAATTACAGCAGCAACTTTTTTAATCTGTTCGCTCTCGCCTGCCTGCAGATCTGCAAGTAATTCTCCACTGCCTCCGCGATTCATGCTGACATTAAATGTTGCAAATCGCACAGCGAGTTTTTCACTGGCATTGGTAATCGAGTTCTGACTGCAGCAACAGCACATGCCAACAATTGAAAAAACGAGCAGGGCGCGAGGCACTCTATTTATTGCTAACATAGTCAATTACCATTACTTTCTCGAGTTGTGGTTTGACGAGGTCGACAAATTTCTGATGAGCGGCATGCGGCAAATAGACTTCCAAGCCCGCTTTATTCTTAAACGTCACAAGAAAACAATGTGTTAACCCCTCGTTCAGGTCTTCCGGGCTTACATTGGTCCCAAATTCAATGTCGACAATCGTATCAATTTTCCCCTGTAGTGCCATAAAGGCCTTTTCAACCTCAGCGACCTTAGCTTTCGAGACTTCCTCTTTAAACTGAAACATCACGACATGCCGGTAAACGCTTTTATTCTTATCATCTGCTTCGACTTGTGAAGTGGTTAGGCAGTTGGCAAAAAGCCCAAGTACCAATCCAATAATGATCGTTATGGTTGTGGTTTTCGAATTTATCATTAGGTGCTTTCTGAGATTAAAAATGAGGCCTTATTAATGTTGGCCAAGGAATGGGTTTATTGCAAAATGCCACGGGCTTCAAGTTCCCAAATGGCTTCGAGATTGTCTCCCCTAAATGCATAAAAATAGTCGTGCAGCACACAAGTCATATCTGCATAGCCTGGCACAAACTCCAAGCGTGTACCGATTGGTAATTGGCATGCGTTACCGCTTAGTTTAAGCGTACCATGTTCCGCTGACAAACTCTCAACTTGGATATCATTGCGTCCGACAACGATAGCCATTTCGTATTCGACGTGCATCGTTTTTTTACCCGCATCAATTATCGCTCGATTCTCCGTTGGCCGCCCGACAACTGTCGCATAAACGGTCAAAGCTTTTTCTAGATGTTCAACACCGCATTGTTGGTGATAGAACTGATCCATAAAAATGGCACCGCCCGCTTGCAATTCAGTGATGTTAGGCTGCATGCGACTGAGCATATAAGAACCCGTACCTCCACAGGACACGATTTGGCAGGGCAGATTGATTTCTGCTAGGTCAGCCGCGACGTCGGACAGAATCTTCAACGCCGCTTCAATTTTTGTTTTCTTTTCAACGGGGTCGGCAATGGTCAACAGGTGCCCTTCATATCCCATAATGCCTGAGAACTTGAGCCCCGGAAGTTTGCTAAGTTGTTGTGCCAGTGTATTGGTTTGCTGGGCTCCACATCCGACTCGATCTAATCCTATGTTAATTTCGATGATCACCCGTACTTGCACTCCCGCTTCTACCATCGCAGCACTCATAGGCTCTGCTTGATCGATGTGGTCGATGCAGACGACAGGATTAGCAATTTCGCACAGCGCAGCTAACCGCTGCAATTTCTTATCACCGACAATTAAGTTCGCGATCAGCAGATCAGTGACTCCACCCCGCGCAAGCGCTTCCGCTTCGGCTAGTTTCGCACACGTTGATCCTATCGCTCCGGCGGCGGTCAATTTACGGGCGACGTCCGGCGATTTATGGCCTTTACAATGGGGTCGCCACTGCACGTTGAATTTTTCGATACCAGCGACGACTTGCGAAATATTAGACTCCATTTTATCGAGATCCACAGCCAGAAAAGGCGTATCCATATCCGCTTTGGTGATGCTTTGATCAACGGGGAGTTCAATTGGATTTACAAAGGTTTTTGGCACTGTGGCTAGCCTCCGGCGATTGCGGGAATAAAATGTACTTCACTGTTGGGTTGAATTTTAGCGATCATGCCGCGAGACGTAATGACACTATCAATCGAGACTTGCAACGACGGTGAAATTTGATTTTCTTGGCACAGTCGATCGCGAATACCTGGAAATTGTTGTTCTAATTGATCGATTACTTTACGGACGTTGTGCACATCCATCTCCAACTGCTCGGTGCCGGCAGTAAGTATTCGAAGTTGAGCAGGGATAAATATCGTTGCCATCTAGTTACCTTCGAATTCTAGGAACCACTAAAGGAATTGGTAAAGTACTTTATTACCAGTGACGCCTTGCAACTGGACAGACACTTTAACGGGTGGTCAATCCGAGGATTGCATGGCCTGCCATAATTTTGGAGGAGACATCGGTAATTCTCTCATCCGTGTTTGCGTAGCATTATAAATTGCATTTCCAATGGCTGGCGGTGGTGGGATAATGGGTGGCTCACCTACTCCGCGTACACCGTAGGGATGATCGGCGTTTCCGGTTTCGACAATGATAGTGTCGATCATCGGGACCTCGAGCATCGTTGGCATACGATAATCGAGGAAACTACCATTGGTCATCTGATCGTCGTCATTGAAGAAATATTCTTCATTAAGTGCCCAACCGATACCTTGGACCGCTCCACCTTGCATTTGACCTTCCACATAGCTTGGATGAATTGCTTTACCAGCATCTTGAATAGCGGTGTAACGCAAGATTGTAACTTTGCCGGTATCCGAGTCGACCTCGACATCGACAATGTGTGCCGCGAACCCATTGGTTGGGCATTCGGGCGCAACGGTTGCTCTGCCGACCAATGCTTCACCACTGGAAAACAGTTGCGAGGCAAGGTCTTTAAACCCGGCGGTTTTTCCATTTCCCGAAAATGCACCATCATCGGCAATCGATATATCACTGGTTTCACATTCCCATAATTCAGCGGCGCGAACTTTCATTTGACTTTGCAGATCACGACCGGCTTCATAAGCTGCCAAGCCCGTAGCAAACGTAACTCGACTGCCGCCAGTAACATCGGTATATCCAACGCTGTCTGTATCAGCAACCATCGGATTGACATCAGCAGCTTCGATTCCTAGGGTTTCTGCTAGTTGCATGGCTAAGGAGGCCCGTGACCCGCCGATATCGGTCGACCCCTCTAGTAGGCTAATTGTGCCATCGGAATTCACGGAACAAGCGGCGCTGGATTTCAAACCGCAGCCGAACCAGAAACCGCCCGCGATTCCACGTCCGCGGTTTTCACCTTCAAGCGGCGAATTCCAGTGATCACTATCGCGTAGAGCTTCGAGGCATTCGACAAACCCAATTTGTGGATAAACGGGCCCGTCGACTCGACGCGAGCCTTCTTTAACGGCATTTTTCATGCGGATTTCCAAGGGACAGATGTCGAGTTGTTCTGCCAGTTCGTCCATCAATTGTTCCATAGCGAAGGCCACTTGAGTTGCTCCGGGAGCGCGGTAGGCTTTCGTGTGTGGTTTGTTGACGCAGACATCATATCCGTCGACGACGGCATGCTCGATGTCATAGCAACTAAACACGCACATACATCCAGGGCCGATAACTCCGCCGGGAAACGCGCCGGCATCATAGGCAATCCAAGCTTCACCAGCTATGAGCGTTCCATCCTTTTTTGCACCAACCTTGACTCGCATAAATGATGCAGGCGTAGGCCCGGTTGCTTCAAATACATCGGTTCGTGTCATTTGGATGCTAACGGGGCGACCAGATTTTTTACTGAGTATGGCTGCCGTTGGTTCTAGATAGACGGCAATTTTACCACCAAATCCGCCACCGATTTCACAGGGAGTTACTAGTACATCGCCGACACCGATTTGCAGAATTTCAGCAGTTTGTTGCCGGCAGGTAAATGACCCTTGCGTTGAGGTCCACAGCCTTACTCGACCATCTTCGTTGTAATCGGCTACGATCGCGTGAGGTTCAATGTACCCTTGGTGTACGGTTGCGGTCTTGAATTCTGCTTCGACCACAACATCCGCTTGTTCAAATCCAGCTGCCACGTCCCCTTTTTCGAAATGCATGTGGACAGCCACATTGCTCGCGGTGTCTGCTTTCTGACCGAGGTCGTCGGTGAATAGATCATCATGTAACAGTGGCGCGTCGTCGGCCATCGCTTCGATAATATCGGTTACTGAGGGCAGTATTTCATATTCGATGATGATCTTCGCAGCTGCTTCTTCAGCAATATGAGCGTTTGTGGCGGAGACGGCAGCAACAGCATGACCTCGGTACAGTACTTTGTCTTTGGCCATGCAGTTCGCACTAAGATGTGCAAGATTTACGGATCCTTCGCCGAGGTGTGCGATTTTGTCTTGCACATCGGGAAAATCGGCTCCGGTCACAACAGCGGAGACACCGACGGTCGCCTCTGCGGCAGACGTGTCAATGGATATGATCTTGGCATGGGGATGCGGACTTCTCAATACAAACCCAGCTTGCAAACTTGGTAGTTTGAAATCCGCGGTGTAAACGGCTTTTCCTGTTACTTTATCGGCACCGTCGTGTCGGACAGGGCGCGTTCCAATGACGCGATAGGGAGTTGTTGCCACAGTGATGTATCTCCTAGATTTTTAGTTGCGTAGCGGTTGACGGTCGGTGATGTGAAATGATTAGTCGTTGGTTGGTGAGTCGACGGTTGCAGCAGACAATTGTTTATCAGCTTCTTGGATAGCACGGACAATTTTGTCGTAACCGGTACAGCGACAAAGGTTTCCGGACAGGTCAAAACGAATGGTTTCCTCAGAAGCTCCAGGTTTTTTCTCGAGCAGTGCTTTTGCTGTGACGAGAAACCCGGGCGTACAAATTCCGCATTGCAATGCTGCTCCCTCTAGGAAACAATCTTGAATTGGATGCAGTTCCCCATCGGCGATGCCTTCGACGGTTTCGATTTCAGCACCCTCCGCTTCGACGCCGAACACCAAACAACTGTTGACTGGCCGGTTATTAACAATGACGGTACAGGCACCGCAATTTCCATTATTGCAACCTTCTTTACAGCCGGTTAATCCTAGTGTGTCACGGAGGACTTCGAGGAGGCTGTTACGAGGTTCGCAGAGGAATTCAACGCTTTCGCCGTTGATGGTTGTGGTCACGTGAATTTTTTTGGTGGCAGTTGTCACACTCTAATTCCTTATGGTCTGTAATAAAGGCAGTTTCAAGTTGAATAGTTAATGCATTGTTTGTTTAGGCTTGAGCACGAGCAAGCGCGGTTGTGAGAGTGCGAGTTACGAGGACTCCCACGAGGTGTGTTCTATATTGAGCGGTTCCTCGCATGTCGGTGATGGGTGTGGCAATTTGCTTGGCCAATTCTGCGGCTTGCGAGAAGTTGTCATCACTCGGTTCTTTACCAACGAGGAATTGACTTGCTTGTTCGGCAAACAGTGGAGTTGCTGCAACAGCACCGAGGCTGATTCGAGCGTTGGCTATGTTTCCGTCGGTATCGAGTTCGATCCATGAGCCGACTCCAACAACGGCAATGTCCATTTCATTGCGAGGAATAAATCGTTGGTAGGCAGATCCCATACTAGCTGATTGTGGAGGAATTTGAATCGCAACGACGAATTCGCCATCCGCTAGCGAGTTTTTCCCAGGTCCTATGCAAAACGCATCAACTGCAATAGTCCGCTGCCCGTCTGGACCGGTAACTTGAGCTTCAGCGTTCAATGCGATTAGAGCGGGAATGGTATCCGCCGCGGGTGAGGCATTACAAAGATTACCGCCTACGGATGCTCGGCTTTGAATTTGCCATCCGCCGATAATATGGGTGCTATCAGCAAGTGCTCCGTAGCGTCCTGCTAAATCAGCATCTTCATAGATATCACAGCAGGTGACAGCGGCGCCTAAGTACAGCCCAGATTCATCAGAATATCGACACTCGCTAAGTGCAGGGATTTTTTTGATGTCGATGACGATATCAGCTTCTCGTAGTCCTTCGCGAAGTTGCACAATAATATCAGTGCCTCCTGCGAGAATTCTTGCTCCAGATCCGTGTTCTGTTAACAGACTAGTAGCATCTTGTATCGTAGTAGGTGCGGCGTATTGAAAATCTTTCAAGGTGATATCTTTCCTAAGAGCGATCAAATCATTTTGTGTTCAACTCGATGTCGGTCTAAATTATATCAAAAAATGATACAATACGAAGCTGCCCGCTAACGAAGTCGAAAATTTTCAGAGGAAGCCATTTAGGGACATGCAATTATTCTTAGTACGTCATGGAGAGTCTGCGAACAATGCACGGGATGAGTCGCAGCGAGTATACGACCCTGGGTTAACGGAGTTAGGTGCTAAGCAAGTAGAGTATTTAGGGCCATGGTTCGCTTCGGTGAACCCGGATGTTTTGATAACGAGTCCATTTTTGCGAGCGCTGAAGACGACAGTACCGATCCAGCGTGCAACAGGATTGAATCCGTTGGTATGGCGTGATTTGCATGAGGTCGGCGGTTGTGTATCGGGTTACCCAGCGATTGGTCATGTTGGTGAAGCGGGGTTAACGGCGAAGGAGATTGTCGAGCAGTTTCCTGGTTGCGATGTTGAAGGGCTCATTGGGGATTCGGGTTGGTGGGGTGGTAAGCCGTATGAAGACCAAGCAGACATTGCTGTAAGAGCGGAGCGAGTTGTCGAGCGGACGTTACAGGAGTTTGGCGATACGGATTTAAAAGTGGTCTTTGTAATGCATGCTGATTTCAAGCGTAAATTATTGAGCGAGTTTTGTGCAGAGCATTCGTTTTCTCGATCGGACTACGGGCCACTGCACAACGCTGGTGTCACCGAATTAGCACTCACTCGAACAACCGCTCGCCTTGATTCCTACAACAACATCGGGCATTTACCGTATGGATTAAAATCGTCTGAAGGTGTTTATTGACGGCTTACAAGACAACCACGAAATTGCACAAGTGAACACACAAGAGGGTAGACGTTGATTTTAAGCTAGTATGTCATGGACCACTTTGCCATGGATGTCTGTGAGGCGGAAGTCGCGACCTTGGAAACGGAAGGTCAATTTTTCGTGGTCGACGCCTAGTTGGTGCAGCAAGGTGGCATTGAGGTCATGGATATGCACTGGATTCTCTGTAACGTTGTATGAAAAATCATCCGTTTCACCGTAGGTAATACCACCTTGAATTCCCCCACCTGCGAGCCACACACAATAATTCCGCGGGTGATGATCGCGGCCGTAATTATCTTTGGTCAATCCACCTTGGCAATATACTGTACGACCAAACTCACCACCCCATACAACTAATGTATCCTTCAACATATCGCGTTGTTTCAAATCCTTGATTAAAGCCGCAGCGCCTTGGTCTACATCTTGACACATCGAGGTTATGTCACCAGGTAAATTTCCATGTTGATCCCAGCCTCGAATAAAGACTTGGACGAAGTTTACATCCCGCTCAGCCAGGCGCCGCGCTAACAAACAGTTGGCAGCAAATGTGCCCGGCTTCGTGACGTCGTCGCCATAGAGTTGAAGCACATCTTTTGTTTCTTGGGAAATATCGGTCAATTCTGGAATCGACATTTGCATCCGATATGCCATTTCATATTGTGCGATGCGATCATCAATTTGAGGATCTCCCACAACCGACCGCCGCTCAGCGTTTAATTGCTGCAATGCATCAAGCATCCGTCGACGCGTCTTCCGTTGCATTCCTGTTGGGTTCGATAAATATAAAACAGGGTCTCCCTGACTTCTCAAGGCAACGCCGGCATGTTGTGTTGACATGAATCCAGATCCCCACAGCCGTTCATATAATGCTTGAGCATCTCGTTTGGCGCTCCAAGTAGAATGCAAGACTACAAAACAGGGCAAGTCGCGGTTGGCACTACCGAGTCCATACGACAACCAAGCTCCTAAACTTGGGCGCCCCGGAATTTGACTACCCGTCGTGATATATGTAATTGCTGGATCGTGGTTGATTGCTTCAGTATTCACTGTTTTGATAACTGCAATATCATCCGCGACGCTCGCCATGTGTGGTAATAATTCACTAAACCACGTTCCATTCTCACCATGCTGAGAGAATTTAAATTTAGATGGTGCCACAGCCAAACGGGACTGCCCAGAAGTCATTGTTGTAATCCGTTGGCCGTTGCGTACGGAATCTGGTAGATCTTTGTCAAACATGTCGACTAAGCCTGGCTTGTAATCAAACATGTCCAATTGGGACGGCGCACCGGACATAAATAAATAGATAATCCGTTTGGCTTTGGGGGTAAAATGCTGATGTTGTAATATTCCAGCAGCTCCCGGTTGAATTGGCACTCCCCGCTCTTGCGCCTGAATTGATCTGTCAAACAACGATGGATTCAGCAGTGAAGCGAGAGCCATACCGCCAATACCAGTCGCAGCGCTACCGAAGAATTGACGACGGTTAGCCAATTTCGCTTGCTCAATCAATAATGGATTATCTTGAATATTCATAATCGTTATAGCGGTAGTACCTTGGTGAGTTCGGCCTTATGAAGAAACTATGGGGATCAGTTTTTAGTTATTGTCTCGTTTAAGTTGAGCAGTAGGTTGCCGATCATTGTCCAACTTGCAAGCTCTTGTGCGTCGAGTGTTTCATCGACCGATGACTCACCAATATGTATCAATTGCTGAGCAGCTTCTCGATCCTCTCGATACCGTTGGCGATGATCTCCTAACACAGCAAACATGATGTTAAGTTCTTGGGTTGTGGGGAATCTCGAAGTGACACTGCGGAACCCGAACATCAATTTATCACGATCGGATTCTCCACCGCTGGTAAGCATGCGTTGTCCGAACCGTCGAGCCGCTTCGACAAACTGTTCATCGTTCATCAAAACTAAAGCTTGCATGGGAGTATTGGTTCGACTACGACGCACGGCGCAGGATTCGCGCGAGGGTGCATCGAATATCTGCATCGATGGTGGCGGAGCTGTCCGTTTCCAAAAAGTGTACATACTGCGACGGTAGAGCTTCTCACCTGAATCCCGCGCAAACTTAACGGTGTTGCTGCCGGAATAACCAACCGCCTTCCAAATTCCAGATGGTTGGTAAGGTTTGACGCTCGGGCCACCCACAGTGTCGACCAACAGTCCGCTGTGAAATAGAGCAACATCGCGGACCATTTCCGCGTCCATTCGAAAACGAGGTCCGTGTGCCAATAAACGATTTTCGGGGTCGAGTTGGTATTTTTTGTCTGAGATAAAAGAGGATTGCCGATTTGCATGCGATGTAACTATCAGTTTCATCAAGTACTGAACATCCCAACCGCTTGTTTGAAATTCAACTGCTAGCCAATCCAGTAACTCGGGATGTACGGGTCGTTCACCTTGGACGCCGAAATCCTCGGAGGTCTTTACGATGCCGACGCCAAATAACTGTTGCCAGAAACGATTAACGATGACTCGCGCCGTTAGCGGGTGTTCCGGTGCAACAAGCCAATTGGCCAATGCTAATCGATTGTTGGGCGCATCGGCGGGTAATGACGGTAAAATCTCCGGCACGCCGGGTTCAACCGCTTCGCCTTGTTGGGTATAGTCACCGCGAATCAGCACGTATGCCTGTCGTTTTTTGGGCATATCTTGCATGACCAATGTGCTCACGACCTGTTTTTGGATCTCCGCAATACGTTGGCGGCGCATGTCGATTTCATGACGGTAAGGTGAGACGAGATCACGACTTTCCGCATACACATGAGTGAGAAAATAAGTGCGCAGTTCACTTTTCTGATTTACATTGCGGTCCGATGCTTTTACCTTAAATGCCGCTTGCACCGCCGCAGATAGTTTACTGATATCCCCAGCATTTTGTACCAATTCCCATGCGCGCTGAGATTTAAATTCCGTATTGGTTTGTACTGTCTGTGTGTTGATTCCCGCGTAATCCCAATATGCGCTGCCGCCGAACTGAGTGAAGGCCCAGCCGTTGACTCGCGAACCGGGTTTGAGACCTACTTTAGACGCGGCGACCTCGAGACGGATCCATTTTCCCGTTTCTGGTAAATCACCAATTCGGAGTCGACTGGGTGTATTTACATTGCCCCAATCGATCAAATTATCACCCCAGATGGCTCGATGTTCCCATGAGTTGCTCTCATTGAACTGCAACATAATCTCTTGAGGTGGGTTTTTAGGATCGAGGTAAACATAAGCAAATAAGATATCGTCCTTGCCGATTTTCAGTGGCGCGGGAGCATTTTGCCACAGGTGTTGCGTAAGTCCTTTTTCCGATCGGTAGGTTGCTTTTTCGCCGTGAAAGACGGGGTGTTCAGGAGCCGTCACATATTTCCACGGGTGACCGGATTGATTGAGTTTTGCTCCCGTAGGCGGTGAGTCGTCGAACCAGATATAGTCAGCGCGTGCGACAATTTTTTGTTCATCATTCTTAAGGGGTAAATCTTGATATTCAAAATTGGCAATGGTCTGTTGTAGTTTCCCTTCCCAGTGTTGAGTTTCAGATTCTAATAAAGCGATTTGATTGGATTGCTGTTCCGAGGGTACTTTGATCACCGGCGGTGGTAACAACGCGTTGCCGTCCATTGCTTTTTCGGTCAAGCTGTAAAAATACGAGAACAGTTTATAGAACTCTTGTTGCGAAATAGGATCAAATTTATGTTCGTGGCAAACGGCACAACCCATGGTCAATCCCATCCAGACCGTGGAAGTTGTTTCGATTCGGTCAACGGCATAGCGAACCAAATATTCTGCAGCTATCGATCCCCCTTCGCCAGTCGTTACATTACAGCGATTAAAGCCGGTGGCAACGCGTTGGGCCAGCGTAGGTTCTGGCAGCAAATCACCGGCGAGCTGCTCGACGGTGAATTGGTCAAATGGCATATTGTTACTAAAAGCGTTGATGACCCAATCCCGATAGGGCCAGATGCTGCGTATATTGTCGAGATGCAGACCATGGGTATCTCCGTAGCGGGCAGCATCGAGCCAAAAACGAGCCATATGTTCACCGTAGTGCTTTGACTTGAACAATCGAGTGATGAGCCGGTCATAAGCTTCGGGTTGTTGATCCTCTAGAAAAGCATCGATTTCATCGATCGTCGGTGGCAGCCCGGTAAGATCAAGTGTTAGACGTCGAATGAGCGATTCGGGGTCTGCGAGAGGTTCAAAGTTGAGTCGTGGTTGTTCGAGTGTATTAAGTAGGAAAGAATCGATGGGGTTGGCAACTTGCTTCCGATTCCGTACTCGCGGAGGTTCTTCTTGTTGTGGTGCGATAAACGCCCAATGTTCTTGATAGGGTGCTCCTTGCTTTATCCAGCGTTGTAGCAATTCTTTGTCGTGCTGCGTCAATTGGCGATTGGCATGACTCGGTGGCATCTTTAGATCAGGATCGGCGCTAAATATTCGCTGGAGTAAAGCGCTGGAATTAGGCTTTCCAGCAACAACCGCATGCTCGCCGGATTCAAGTTGCTCGTAGACGCCTTGTTGTGTGTCTAGTCGCAGATCCGATTCTCGCGCGGCTTCATCCGGGCCGTGGCATTGATAGCAAGTATTCGAGAGGATTGGCAGGATGTCTTGGCTAAAATCAACCCCTTCGTCGCTCGGAGCAGCCGTCGCGACTGATGTACATAACAACCAAACAAAGAGCCTCAATTGATCAGTGTCATGACGTAGGATTTTCATGCCGTGCATTGTAACGCAAACAAATTCACCATGCGAATCGGTGCGGGTGATGTGCGTGGGCCCAGAAGAGATCAAGTGGCCGGGCGAGAATTTGCATATGTCCGCTGTTTTCAGGGGTTTTTTGTATATTTATGGTATTGATTGTGCAATATGTTTGACAGGTTTTTCTATTTAGACGAATATTACCTTTGGTAACGTCATTTTTATGGACGATTAGCACTACTTATAGCCAATAAACCCTGTTTGCATTCCATGACTGAAGCACCGCATAACATGAATGACGACGAGTCAATGATGAGTGACTATATAGATGGTCAACTCGATCCATCGCAATGCGCTGAGGTGGAATCGTTCCTCGATGAGGATGCCGAAGCAGCCAAAATCATGGACGAGATAATCGCAATTCAAAGTGGATTAAAGTCGTTCAAAATTGAAGAAAAAGAACTGGGACCTGAATTCACCGCACAAGTGCTTAGTGCGATTGCCAATGACAGTAGCGCGGTTCATGATGCGGTTGAAGTGGCATCGCTGCCCCCCTCACGGAAGGTGAAACCGATTTGGGTTGGGCTGTCTGTATTAGCGGCAAGTTTATTTCTAGTATTTACGTTATGGCCGACCGATCCAGCA
>JAYZBF010000014.1:0-9807 GCA_036338835.1 Planctomycetota bacterium | reverse complement strand
CACTCAACACCCTCGAGAAGTATCAACTCCCGTCTCAGTATCTATCCAAGCACCGCGTCGAAACGTGAACAGGACGGCTCGGACCAGTGGAAGATCATATCCAAACCTCACTAAGTATCTCTCAATATTAAGAGTCCTAACAGATGTCATTTCCATTCTAGCTTACATGGGTGAAGTGATTTTTGCTGGCGTGAATCTTGCCTCGGCCAGCACATCAACCTCTGCCGGTTTGGTATTCGTGTTCCTAATCATCTCCTTAGCCGCAACGTACTTGTGGAGAATCATCCAACTTTCAGGAATTGAGTTCATTCAAGTCATCATGGACATTGAAAAGAATACACGCAATTAGATCGCGAAGTCTTTGAAAGTATGGACTAACATCGAACGGCGACGGCCGTAAACATTTTATCCCGACCAAAGGGTTCGCCAGCACCTAGCGGATCATGATGCACGAGGGACTCGTGACCTCTAAGGGTGCACCGACTGATGCAATCTTGCCGGAAGCAGCGTCGATGCGGAACACGGCCACGTTATTGCCTGGCATATTCGCACATATCAACAGCTTTCCGCCGCAAGCGATCGCTAAATTCTGTGGCCCTTTGCCCAAGCTCGGGACAATCTCCAATAACGTCAAACTACCATCCTCTGACAACCGGTAACAGGCAATGCTGTCATGACCTCGGTTCGTGCCGTATAGATATTTGCCGTCCGGAGTAATCTTTAAATCCGCGGTATGACTCACACCCTCAAAATCACTCGGTAAGGTCGCTATTGTCTGACGCTTGGATAACTTCCCCGTCTCTGCATCGTAATCAAACAACGAAACCGTATTTAACAACTCGTTAATTACATACATATACTTGCCATTGGGATGGAATATCAAGTGCCGAGGTCCTGCTCCTGGCGCCGTCTCAGCCGCACCGTTTAACCGTAGTTCCGACGTCCGTGACTTCAACTTGTAGCCAATAATTTCGTCAATTCCTAAATCGGCCGAGAACACATATCGATTGTCGGGGCTAATCACAAAACAATGCGCATGCGGCTCTTGCTGACGAGTTGCATTTACACTCATCCCCTCATGCTGCACAAACGTCGCAGCCTCGCGCAACGAACCATCACTCTGTACTGGATAAGAAACAACACTGCCCGAACTATAATTCGCTACCACTAGCGACCTGCCCTCCGACGCAACATCGATGTAACAGGCCGTCGTTCCCAAAGTTGTTTGACGATTCAACAACCGCAATTTTCCGGCATTATCCTCAATCGAATACGCCGCCACTTCACTATGCGCAGGTCCACCGAACTGAGATGCATGAATCGAGTACAAATACTTACGATTAGGAGACAATGCAATAAAAAACGGATTCTCTACATCCGTTGTCGTATTCACTTCCGTCAACACCCCCCGCTGGGCATCCAACCGCATCGCATGAATTGCGCCCGTTTCACCTTTGGCAAACGAAGTAATAAACACTAACGGGTCTTCGCCCAAAACTGATTCCACTGGTACCATCACAAACATTCCCACCGTACAAAGGGCCAACACTTTAAACATCTTGCTCGTCTTCAATAACATGGAATCCCTCACGTAAAAACACTGAAACAATTGCATAGATATTTAGTTTACTATAAAACACAACAGCAGATTGAAATGGGCTTTGTGTAAATCCCCAACGCCGTCGCCAACTGGTACAATATATCCAAAGGAGAATTCCCAATATGCGCCACACAAAACAGACCCCTATGTTGCTTTTCATTATCGCACTCTTTTCGTGTAACACCAACGCTATTGAACCACAATACGCCAGCGAAGGGATCGCGATCCCAGCAGCCACAGCGGATGAACCTCTAATCGATCAATTCAGCACACAAAAAGCACTCGAGTACCTCGAACAAGGCACCACCGCTTGGCAAGCCAAACGAAAATGTGTCGCCTGTCATACCAACGGTACCTACATACAATTACGACCCGCACTCACTCCCATCCTCGGCAAACCCAACGCCGCCAATCACGAATTTCTCGTCAACGAAATCACCAAGTTCAAACGCGCCCCCACAACCTCCCTGCTGCAGGGTATTAAGCCCACCCAAATCGCCTACATGGCACAAGGCATGGCGGAATGGGATCTGCACGTTAACGGCAAACTAACTGCGGAAACAACCGCCGCTCTGGAATTGATGCTTAGTGTCCAAAGTGCCGACGGTAGCTGGGGAAACATCGATTGCTGGCCTCCGTTTGAATCCAGTAGCTACCAAGGCGCCACCGTCGCCGCACTAGCGTTAGGTACCGCCCCTAGTTTTCTCGAAACAATGAACACTGATCAACAAGCTCAAGTCGCCAAGCTTAAAAACTACTTGAAAACTCAACCCGCGCCCCACGACTATGGCAAAGTACTACTTCTATGGGCTAACACCAGAATGGACGGGCTCATCGACAAAGCAGTTCAACAAGAAATCGTTACGATGATTCTCGGACACCAAAACGAAGATGGAGGGTGGGCGATGCGTAATTTCGGCACACCCGACACTTGGGGCGGTGGCAGTCGGTCCGAGAAGCTAAAGGCGGAAAAGGAAATAACCAACCCACCCAGTGATGGACACCAAACGGGCCTCGCTATCATGGTTTTGCGAGATGCGGGTATCCCCGCAGACCATCCGCAAATCCAAAAAGGCATCGCTTGGATCAAGGCCAACCAAAGAACATCCGGACGGTGGTGGACTCGTAGCCTCAACAAAGACACACGCCATTTCATCACCTATAGCGGCACATTCTATCCCATCATGGCGCTGCATAAATGTGGCGAGCTGAAATAGGCAGCCGGTTTTTCCGTCTTCGGTTACTTAGATGCTCGTAAACGCTCGGGGGTGTCCGGAATCTGCTCAATCAACAAGTTGGCTTTGCCCGCAACTTGCTTCTTCAACGTAAAGGCGTCGTACAATACACCACGAGCCGTCCGCGCTTCATAGCGAATCTCGTCACCGTCTACATCAATCACTTGGAACAACTGAGTGTCCTCTGCGCCGCGTTTCATGAAAGGACGCTTTCCAAGATCATACATTTTCGGGCCACTAACACTCACAACATAAACTGTACCTATATCTGTTTTAGTGGTGACCCCTTTAGGCACATTCTGCCACGTCATTAACCCCGATCTTGCATAGGTGTGATCATGCCCTTGTAATACTAAATCAACTTTGTACTTATCATAAATGGGCTGCCACGTATTTCGCAACGACGGGTTGTCGCGCCCAGCCTTAGACGAATAAATCGGATGGTGATGACAGACCACGGTCCATTTCTGCGGGTTGTCCTTTAGCACCGATTCCAACCACTCGGCCTGCTCATCCATTTGCACGTTGCTATTAAGCACAACGAGTCGCATTCCCTGATAATCAATGTAGTAAACCGTTTCGAACAACTCCTCCGGACCGTTCTCCGGAAAGGCAAACGTCGGACGCCAATGAGTTGATAACTTTGAGGAGTATTCGTGATTTCCGGGACTAGCAACCACTGGCGTACTGCTATGAATAAATCCGCCCGCTTGGAACCACTCGCCCCATTCGCCATCAGAGTTGGTCTTGTTAACTAAATCCCCTGCATGCAAAAAGAAGGCCGACTTAGGAGCGTTCTTGTACGACTGCCGAACCACGCGACTCCACATCGACCACACACTGTTCTGTGAATCGCCAAAATATACAAACCGAAACGGTTTTGCTTGGTCCGCAGCGGTCGTCACCTGTATCCACTCACTCCAATTCACTCCATCGCCCACTCGATATACATATTGGGTCTCTGGCTTAAGCCCCTCAAACGCCGCCGTGTAATGATGTACTTCACCAAACTCAGGTTTGTAAGTCACACGCGTCGCTTCGACTGCCGTCTTCTTGGACGTGAACTTAGGCCCATCCGTAGCAACTGCAATTTCACCTAATCCAATATCAACCGTCATATCGGTACGCCACGTCACCGAAAAGGATGTTGCCGGATCGTGTTGCCAGCTCAGCAAAACCCGATCGGGCATCGCCGACGCCGCATATCGTTGCTGATGTGTTACCGCAACCGGCTTTTTCGCTGCATCCTCATCCTCATGTGCAACCGTTGTTAATGCAACAAAACCACACAAGCCGATCAAACTCAAACAGCACAACGTTATCGATAATTTACTTTTCATAGATGCTAAATTCCACATTGGTTAATATTCTAAATTCACTTTCCAATAGTTTTATTCCCAGGCATAGGACGCTTGCTTACGAAAACCCGTCAAACGTATTGTCCCGTCAGCAAACACCGACGCTGTGCTACAGCCATTGCTAGCTTCCAAGGAACCCTCAACCATAGCGACTAGGGTACAGTAATGTATCTCGCCAATCACCTTATGTTCGTTTTGATGACTATGCCCCTGAAACACAGCTAATACTTGACCCGATTCCTCGAGAACCTTACGTACTTCATCCGCATTTTTTATACCGTGTGATCCAGCGTTATCAAGGCGTTGGTGAGCGAAAACAATGGTCGGCTTGTCAGCATTGGCCAAATCCTGTTTCAACCATTGAAGTTCAGCAGCAGGAACATTGGGATCCGTCCAAACAAAATTCTTACGCTGATACGGTACGCCATCACTTCGAAAACAAGCGTCTAAAACCACAAAATGGACGTTGCCTTTATCAAACGAGTAATAAGACTTCTCTTGCCCTACTCCGTCGAGAAATTCCTTTTTCGTCAGCGTGTCCACACAATGGTTTCCCAACACATAGTGCTTTGCAAGTTTGATGTTCGCCATCTCTTTGGTGATGCGAGTCAGATAGCCAAGCTCAGTTTTTACATCAGCAGCGGCGTCAATTAAATCGCCCAAGCAAACAAGAAAATCGGGTTTATCTTTCTCAAATTGAGCAGTCGCTTGTTCCAGCTTGGCAATCGTCTCGCGGTAATGACGAGATCCAGCGGGTGGTTTATCGGCCTAATGCAAGTCAGTGATCATGCTAAAGCGAACATTAGCTTCAGCATCAGCAGCAGCACCTGCAATACCCGTTAGATTTTCCAGCGCAACGGCAGAACCCACTAACAGCAAACTGCCATCTTTCAAAAATAGACGCCTCAGCATTCAAATTCTCCCAGCTGAACATTATTTATGCGTAGCTTTCATTGTAGCACTAATACAACGAATGCCGTAAAATCCATAATTATATAAAACACCAAACATCATTTTACTGACTATCATTACAACATGAAATCAAATCTCGTCCATCTTTTAACCAGTATTATTATCGTGACGCTCGGTGGCTGCCTCGCACAGAGTCAAACCACTAAGGCCCCCGATGCCCAATCCACGAAGGAAAGCACCGTGTCCGAAGAACAACCCAAATCCTACAACGACCTAAACGCTGAAGAAGAATACGTTTTAATTCACAAGGGAACCGAACGAGCGGGTACTGGCGAATACACCGACAACAAAGCAGACGGAACATACGTTTGCCGTCGCTGTAACGCTCCGCTCTATAAATCATCCGACAAGTTCGACAGCGGTTGCGGCTGGCCAAGTTTTGATGATGAGATCCAAGATGCCGTGACTCGAGTGCCGGATGCGGACGGACGCCGAACCGAAATTGTCTGCAGCAATTGCCAAGGACACCTCGGACACGTTTTTTTGGACGAGGGGTACACTGCCAAAGATACACGCCACTGCGTAAACAGCATTTCAATGGTCTTCGTTGCCAACCCGCAAGAACTTCCGGTGGTCATCAAGTTGACCGAATAACAACCCTCGCCTGTTGAGCGCCGGCTTCAGTCACTGGCCCCGTCCCAAGCACTCCACCAGTCTTTAAACAGTTGGTATTGCTGCTCCACAAACCCGCGTTGACTCGCCGTCAAGCAATCGCTTTCGTTGAAATGCACGGCGTACTGAACATCACCGTTAAGTTCCAACAAATACTTGTAAAACAACACCAAATCTGGCCCTTCGTCAAACGTCGAAAGAACCAGCAAAGCGTCTTCCAGTTCTTGGGCTAGCCGTCGCGCTGGCACATCACCCGCGGCCGCCGCACTTGCAAGTTCTATCAATCGTAACACCTCTCGCGGCAGGGCATTACCGATCCCAGTAATCGCGCCGACCGCACCACAATTAACATACCCGTGCACAACTTGTGTATCGACGCCAACCATTAACGCCAAGGAGGCATCACCACTGGTAATATGTTCAGCTGCGTAACTCAATGAGTCAGCGCCACCGAATTCTTTAAATCCAACGAGATTGGAAAACTCCGACCGCAAATCAAAAAACAGATCAGCTTTCGTCTCGAATCCATAGTACGGACTGTTGTAGATCACAGCGGGCGTATTTGGTGCCGCTGCCAGTATTCCTGCAAAATGATGTCTCTGAGCGGTAGCCGATGTCCCGCGTGATAGGACTCGTGGAATTACCATCAATCCCTCCGCGCCGACACTCTCTGCATGCGCGGCATGTTCCGCTGCCAAGCGGGGGTTCTGCGCCCCTGTACCAACGACCACAGGAACACCTGCTTCGCACAGACTCGCCACACCCTGCTGCCGCTGTTCGTCCGTCAGCAGTGGCCAGTCACCCATCGATCCACAGTAAACAACACCGTTCATCCCACAATCCATCAATTCCTGAGCCTTGCGGACTAAGGCTGCATAATCGGGAGTGCGATCCTCGCTGCTAACGCAAGGTGTCATAATAGCTGGAATACAACCACTAAATATTGATGCCACTTCTTGGTTTTGCTGATTCATAATCGAACTCTCAAACTAGTAATAAATCTTTTACTTCAACCACCGGCCACGTCGGGACTTTTTGGATTGCGCTAATTGGTTCCACGCCCAGCGATACAAATTTCGTGAATCTGCATAACGAGCACTCGACCCCGACGCTCCTAACACGACGATAAACAACTCCTTGCCGTCGCGGACACCATGAGATACCAAACACGCACCGGCTGCGGTTGTCGTACCTGTCTTGACGCCGTCATACCCAGCGATCCCTAATAGTCGATTCGTGTTCTTCCACGTGATAAGACGCAGTGGAGCGTCAGCAGTTGTGACCTGAGTCGCGTGTTGTCGTGTATTGACGTACTGACGAAACAACGGGAGATCGAATGCTGCGTAAGCAAGCTTCGCTAAGTCAGAGGCCGACAACAAATGCCCCTTCGCCGTTAAACCATGTGGATTGACATAATGGCTATCGTTCATGCCAAGCTGTTTAGCCGTGGCATTCATCAACCCAATAAACAAGTCATAGCTCTGCTCGGCGGTACAATCCTCTTTACCACTTAAGCGACCACCAAAGAACTCAGCAAAAGCGACCGACGCATCATTGCCCGATGGCAACATCAATCCATACAACAACTCACCGACACTGATTTTCTCACCAGCGTGAACCCCAGCAGTACTACCCGGCGTCCCATCTGCTCGCTTGGAGAATGTCATCACTTCTTGCAACACTTGTGGATGTATTTTCGCGTATTTCAATACTAAATAAGCCGTCATGATTTTCGTCGTACTGGCGATGTCGATAGCTTTGTTATTATTTTCACCCCACAACACCTCGCCAGTGGCAGCATCCGTGATAACCCAAGCTTTGCATGTCAGAAATGGCAAACCAACAAGTGCATCATTGGGTTCTCGAGGTAACCGTTGCCTATTAAACCGTTGCACATCATCAATGGGATCATCTTGGGTAATGAGCTTTCCAAGTGCCAACCAAGTCGCCGTGTCGACGCGCCCAGTTGCTTCTAGATCTCGAGAAATTTGAAAGAGCTCAACGGCTCTCCGCGTATTAGGTCCAAAATCGCCATCAATATCCAAGCTAGGCGATGGCTTAAGCCTCGCGTTTAGTGTCCGTTGCAAATATTCAACTAATTCTCCCGCTGCATCCATCTCAAGCGTAGGCCGTGCCGACTCTTGACGTTGAGCAATCACCTCTGTTTGAACGATCACGACATTACTCGATAACAACAGCACTGTTAACAACACAAGCGGCAGCGAAAATTGTGGGTGATTTTGAGTACGTTTCAATATATTTTCCATAGTAAGAAATATTTTCGATGGCAAAAAAGAGTCGCAGTCAATATTCCATTGAAACTACCATAATCACCATTAGTGATTCAACTAGCCCTGCAATACAATTACAATGATAGTATACGGTTTTACACCGCCACCGACACGTTTGGGATCCCCTTAGGTTCCTTGCCATGCAACAGGTAACGCTTTGAACAATTCAACTCACTACTTCGCTTCTTCAATTGCTATTTTACTGCTCGGAAGCGTGAGCGTTCATGCAATTGAGTCACAGCCCGAGAAGCTTCAATACAACCGAGACATCCGTCCAATTCTATCGCATGCCTGTTTTACCTGTCATGGCCCAGATGCCACTGCTCGTAAAGCCGAACTTCGACTCGACGTCCGCGCGGATGCATTGCGTGAAACTGAAAGCGGGGCATTGCCAATCGTGCCAGGCAAGGCAACGGCGAGCGAGTTGATACAACGTATCTCTAACGCCGACCTTTCCCAGCGAATGCCGCCGGAAGGGCACGCCGCTTTGACCGCTGAGCAAATCGAAACACTCACCCATTGGATCAATCAGGGCGCCGAATATCAGCAACACTGGGCATTCATCACTCCCACCAAAGTCGAAATCCCAACCGTCAAAAATCAATCGTGGACTCGTAATTCGATCGACAAATTTGTTTTGGCTCGCTTAGAACAATCCAATCTTAAACCGAACGATCAAGCTGATCGTGAAGCATTGATTCGCCGTGTTGCATTCGATCTCACAGGTCTGCCACCTACAATTGCGCAAATCGACGCATTTCTCACGGACAAACAAGACACTGCCTATGAAACCATGGTCGACCAGTTCCTCGAATCCTCAGCCTACGGCGAACATATGGCCAAATACTGGCTCGATCTTGCGCGTTATGCCGATACCAACGGCTACCAATACGACACCGAACGAACTCAATGGGTGTGGCGCGATTGGGTCATCCACGCCTATAACGCAAACATGCCCTTTGACCAATTTACTATCGAACAACTCGCTGGCGATCTCATCCCCGACGGTACGCCCCAGCAACAACTGGCCACAGGATTTAATCGTAATCATGGCATCACCATCGAAGGGGGAATCATTAGCGAGGAATACCGCGTCGAGTATGTGATGGATCGAGTTGTTACCACCGGTGCAGTCTGGCTGGGAATGACTGTCGGCTGTGCGCGCTGTCACGACCACAAATACGATCCGCTGAGTCAAACCGAGTTTTACCAAATGCTGGCTTACTTTAACCAAGTACCGGAAAAAGGTAACAGTGGCTTTGACCCGCGAGCCACCATTGCTTCACCTCTTGCGGCAAAACAAAATCAGACCCTAGATGCGGAAATTGAAGCACTACGCGCGGAATTAGAAAAGCCGCGCGATGTCACCAGCGAGCTTGAAAAGTGGGCTCGTACGCTACACGATGAAAAAGTCCAATGGCATGTCCTAACACCAGATTCCACCAAATCCTCCGGCGAGTCCACGCTCACGCTCCTCAATGACCATTCCGTTCTGGCCTCGGGAGCGAATCCTGCCAAGGATACTTACGAAATCACAGCAACCACTATGCTGCAAAACATAACGGCGATTCGTCTTGAATGCCTAACGCACGAGTCACTACCGGGAGGCGGTCCTGGCCGATACCCTAATTCAAATTTCGTCTTAAGCGAATTTGAGTTGCGCATTAAGTCGCACGATAAAGACAAAAAAGAAACACCATGGCAAGCGATCAAGTTCGCAAGTGCAACCGCCGAGTACA
>JAYZBF010000013.1:0-9622 GCA_036338835.1 Planctomycetota bacterium | reverse complement strand
ACTAGCATATTTGGACATTATTACTCGTGTGCGACAAGCTTTTCCTGGCGTGCCACTTGCGGCCTACAATGTGTCGGGTGAATATAGCATGGTCAAAGCGGCAGCAGCGAATGGTTGGATCGACGAAACTGCAGTCGTCGACGAAACACTGTTAGCGATGCACCGAGCGGGGGCCGACATCCTCTTAACATACTGGGCCAAAGATGTAGCTCAGCGACTTCAATAAGACTCGTTTTTCGGAATCAATCGAACCTAACAATATCAAGCACAACGAAGCAACACCATGAATCATATTCAAAGCGAAGCGATATTTCAAAAAGCACAAACATTGATGCCAGGCGGCGTCAACAGCCCAGCTCGAGCGTTTGGTGCCGTTGGCGGAACACCACTTATCATGGATCGTGGCGAAGGCGCCTATCTTTTTGACGTCGATGGGAACCAACTCATTGATTACATCGGTTCATGGGGGCCAATGATTCTCGGACATCAACATCCGCAAGTCAAAGCAGCAGTGCATGCGGCGGTCGACAAAGGAACTAGTTTCGGCGCACCTACTTGTGGTGAAAATGAACTCGCGCAGTTAATCATTGACGCTGTGCCCTCCATCGAAAAAGTGCGCCTAGTAAACTCGGGGACCGAAGCGACGATGAGCGCCATTCGGCTCGCCCGCGGATATACTCAGCGAGATATCATCGTCAAGTTTTCAGGTAACTATCACGGCCACGTTGACAGTTTATTAGTCGCCGCGGGTAGTGCTGCTGCAACACTAGCAGTCCCCGATTCACCAGGAGTGACTGCGGGTACCAGTCAAGACACGCTGATATTAGCGTATAACGACACCGCGGGATTGGAACAAGCGTTTGCCGAGCACGGATCGAATATCGCGGGAGTCATTTTTGAACCAGTCGTGGGTAACATGGGATGTGTCGTCCCACATCAAGAATTTTTGGCTGCCTGACGCAAGTGTACTCAAGACGCTGGAGCACTATTGATCTGCGATGAGGTGATGACGGGATTCCGCGTGGGCTATGGTGGCGCTCAAACGTTGTTGGATATTTCGCCGGACATCACAACTCTCGGAAAAATCGTCGGCGGCGGTATGCCGATCGGAGCATATGGTGGACAAGCGGAAATCATGAACCATATTTTACCCGCCGGTAAGATCTTTCAAGCTGGTACACTCAGCGGCAATCCGATTGCCTGTGCCGCGGGAATTGCGACGCTCACCGTACTACGTGACAACTCTCCCTATGCTGCGTTAGAAGAACTTGGCGAACAACTTGCAACAGGCCTGCAGACGGTAGCCGATGCAGCCGGCAAACGGTGTTGTGTACAACGTGTCGGCAGTATGTTGACCCTTTTCTTTCATTCCGGGCCGGTGACGAGTTGGGCTGACGCAGCGGAATGTAACACGGAACAATTCGGGAAGTACTTTTGGGGCATGATCGAAAACGGGATCTATCTACCCTGCAGTCAGTACGAAGCGATGTTTATCTCAACCTCTCATACGGCAAACGATATTCAAAACACGATTGACGCAGCCGCTCAAGTTCTAGAAGCACTCTAAACTGATTCGCATTCGTGGTAATTTGTGCGATCTTGTGTTGATGTCGGATGTCAATCGGTGGTCCGTTTTTCCTCAGCAGCACTCTTGCGATAATAGATCGGATTGAGTTCAAACGGGGTGCCGACAGGTTCTAAGTTCGCGGCAAGTCGAGCAACCGTTGCCGCGAGCGGTATCCATTGCGAGGTCGGGGCTGTTTGAATGTCACGAGTAAATAGGGGTTCCAGTTTTTTTAGCACAGGACCCGTAACAACAACGTTAGTTTCGATCTCTTGCTGCCACTGTAGATCATCTTCGATCGTGACATCATCACACGCTACAGCGACACCATCACGTACTTCAAAGCGTTGGCGAAACACTTCATTGCGTTGAGCGTCCATCACAGATTCCACGGCGCCCGTGTGGTCAACTTGACTCGCCAATACTGCTAACGTGTTCACTCCAATCACATCGATACCCAGTGCATACGCTAGAGTTTTTGCCGTGGTTACGCCAACACGCAGTCCCGTAAACGACCCCGGACCAACCGTGACCGCAATTCGGTCGAGGTCCGTCGCTTGCCACTGGGCTTGTTGTAATGCCGATTGAATTCCTGGTGCCAACAAACTAGCCGAGCGTGCTTCGTCGCCGAGTGTCATATCGACAACGACATCGCAATTATCCAAGAGGGCAACGGTAGCCTGTCGCTCAGTGGTTTCAAGACCTAGTATTTTCAAACTTCTATCCGATATCGATATATTGTCGTGGCATTATTTGGCGTACGCGGTTGCTCGCGTGTATCAATTCTTTGGTTGTCTACAAACCATGAAACTCGAATAATTAATCTAGTTATTCAAAGGTATTGATTCATTCAGAAAAAACTATTCTATTAATAGTTACAAATTGTAACCTGCATACATTAAACGGTCATTGTGAAAACAGCATTAATCAGCGACATCCACGGAAACTTTGAGGCACTGCAAACCGTGCTAGCGGATATCCGGGAACAACAAATCTCGCGCATATTTTGCCTCGGGGATATCGTCGGCTATGGGCCCAATCCTCGCGAGTGCCTCGATGAGGTGATACGCAAGTGTGATATCACTATCCTCGGCAACCATGATGAAGCAACACTGTTTGACCCAGATGGATTCAATCCGGTCGCTCTACAAGCGGTATACTGGACACGTGATCAGCTAGAACAAGCCGGTGGCAACGCAACACAAGCCCATAAAAGATGGGATTTCTTAGGTGAATTGCCTCGGCAACACACTGAAGACAACCTCTTATTTGTCCACGGCAGCGCCCGTGAACCAACCAATGAGTATGTGTTTCCCGAGGACGTCTATAAACGCCCGAAACTCGAAGCAATTTTCAGCCGCGTTACCCAATATTGCTTCCAAGGGCATACTCACATCCCGGGCGTTTTCACGCATGACTTTGATTTTATTAATCCAGACGAATGTGACTACGAATATCAACTCGGCTCCGAAAAAGCGTTGATCAATGTCGGTAGTGTTGGACAACCTCGCGATGAAGACCCGCGTAGTTGCTATACCATCTTTGATTCGGAAACGAATCTTCTACAATTCCGACGGCTCAGCTATGCTAACGACGAAACCGCGCGTAAGATATATAGCATTGAACAATTACATGATTCTCTCGGCAATCGCTTAAAAGCCGGCAGATAACAGGCCTCAAAAAAGCGACAGGATTCTACGCATTGAAACGAGCGTTAGTCAGTGACATTCACGGTAATCTGGACGCACTAGTTAGCGTCCTCGCAGACATCGAAGACCAAGGTATTGAAACTATCTTCTGTCTCGGAGATGTCATCGGCTATGGTCCCGACCCACAAGCCTGTATCGACGCTGTCATGAATTTCGATCTTTGCATTCTGGGTAACCACGATCAAGCTGCCCTATTCGATCCCGCAGGATTCAGCAGTACAGCCGAACGCGCGATCTTTTGGACACGACAACAACTCGAATGTACGGATGCCAATAACGACGACCAGAAACGACGGTGGCAATTCCTTGCTGAATTACCTCGTACCGAGCAAGTCGGGAATTATCTGTTTGTTCACGGCAGTGCTCGCAGTCCGCTCAACGAATACGTGTTTCCCGAAGATATCCATAATCGCCGCAAGATGGAAAAAATATTCTCGCTCATCCCACAATACTGCTTTCAGGGGCATACGCATATTCCAGGAGTTTTCACGGAAGATTTCCGGTTCCTGAGCCCCTCGGAAATCGATTTCAAGTACCAACTCACCGATGAAAAATCGATGATTAATGTCGGTAGTATCGGACAACCACGCGACGGAGACTGCCGCAGTTCCTATGTCATTCTTGACGATGCTGACAACAGTATCGAATTTCGCAGAATCAAATATGATGTCTCTCTGACATCCCAAAAAATCTACGCCATAAGTGACCTCGACAAGTTCCTTGGGGACCGTTTACACGACGGAAAATGAAACGCTGGACTTGATTACGCCTTTGCAGACTGACCAAACTGCGTCAGAATGGCTGTTTACCTAATACTCGATTACCCAAGGATACACAGGTGGACAAGAATCAACTCCTCCGATTTTTGCTGATTATGGCAATGATGATGTTGGGCATGCAAATTGTCATGCGATTTTTTGACATCGGACCTAAGGATCCCGCGGCTCAGAAACAGGAACTTGAGCAACAAGCGGCCGCCGCAGCGGAGTTGGATACAACAACAACAGCGCCAATCATCGGTGCGCAGCAAGACGAACAGATTATCGCAATTGGTTCTTATGACCCTGCTGCCTCGCAAAAGTATATCGCCTATTTTTCGAGTCGTGGTGCTGCCCTAGAACGCCTCGAACTCGTCGAACGCAACGCCGATGACAGCGCCGACCTAAAATATGGCGTCATTGAATTTAAACACGGCTATTTGGGATATCTAGCAGCAACTGACAACGGAAACCCACCGGGAGCGAAAATCCGAGTTGTTGCTAATGGCACACCGGCCGCATTAGCTACTACGAAGTCAGGGATTACGGGACTACAAACCGGTGACATCATAACCAGTCTCAACGGCCACGAAATCACCAAGGCTGACGACTTACATAACATACTGCTACAACAGACCCAACCAGCCCAGGAAATTGATCTCGAGGTGGTGCGTGACGACAATCTTGACGCCAAGCTGACATTTACCACGACGCTTGGTCAGCGTCCTTTGGAGATTATCGATCCTGATCCTGACACAATACCTTTTCGCGAAGCGCCCTATTCGTTTTTGACGTCGCTCGTCCAAGTCAATAACACAACCGCGGCGCTGGCAGAAAGCGAACTCGACAATATCGCCTCAATGCGCCACAGCATTTGGGATGTGAAAATTGATAATGACGCTAACTATATCGAATTCACTATCGTCGTAACATTGCCACAACAAGATAAAGGCGCAGCAGACGCTGAAAGTGAATCGAGTGATAATAACCAAGATGACAGCGCGGCTGCTGAACTAAAAATCACCAAACGATTTACATTAGCAGATCCGACAAAAAAGTTGCCTTATCATCTCGACCTTGATCTCGCGTTTACGAATCTTTCAAGCGAACGTCAAAGCATCGTGTTTCGGCAAGATGGCGCCAACAATATCATCAATGAGACTTGGTGGACCTCCACGTCCAAAAAACGAGATATCAAATGGAAAATCAACGGTGAGGAAGACGAGTTTCGTGGTGCTGACATCGTTGCATACGCTCAAGAAAACGTTGACGTACCTTTTGAATCGCTGCTCAATCCTTCCGAACCGGGAGACCAATCCTATCAGTATATTGTTTCCGATTCACAATTCTTCGCGGTCGGCTTTAGCACTCCCCCTTCCACTAATGACGGTCCGGTTGAGGCGGAAAAATCGATGGTGCTCAAAGAAGCCCGTAGTTTCCCCGCAGAAACTAGTTTGGCCGTATTGGCAACGAACAAGAAAACGACGGAGCTTCCCAATACTTCATTCTTTGTGCAGAGCAAGCACATTATATTGGAACCTAAGGCTCGGCACTCTCAACATTTTCAAATATTCGCCGGCCCAAAAAATGACGAAATCCTTGCTAACTATGGGATGGACGGTCTTATCGAATATGGGTGGTTTCGAACCATTGCATTGGTGCTCGGTGGCATTCTTAGCTTTTTCTACGGCATATTCGGTAATTACGGAATCGCCATTATCTTACTAACAGTCATGGTTCGAGCGTGTTTGCATCCATTGAGTCGAAAGCAAGTTCGCGGCGCCCAAATGATGGGATTCCTTAAGCCACAAATGAAACGAATTGGCGACAAATACAAAGATGACCCTCAAAAGAAATCACTAAAGACTCAAGAACTCTTTGGCAAATACGGTTACAACCCGTTGAGCGGCTGCTTGCCCGTATTCTTCCAAATGCCCATCTTTTTTGGGCTCTATCGTACTATCATGGTCAACACTGAACTACGAGGCGAACCACTGCTGGACGGGCTAAATTGGTGTACCAACCTTGCTGGGCCAGACATGCTCGTTTACTGGGGTGAACAATCCGCAATCTTCATAAATCGTGGCGGGTTCCTAGGACCTTACCTCAACTTGCTACCAATAATCACCATTGCGTTATTCATGTTACAACAGAAAATATACGCTCCGCCAACAACAGACGACACTCAGAAGATGGCACAAAAAATGATGAAATTCATGATGCTCTTTATGGGAATTATGTTTTTCCGAGTCGCCAGCGGGCTGTGTATCTACTTTATCGCATCCAGTACTTGGGGCCTGCTAGAACGTAAGATGTTGCCAAAAGTCAATGATCCGGATGCTTATTTAGAAGCCTTAGCCGAAAAACAGAAAAACAAGAAAAAGAAGCCGGGCTTCATGCATCGTATGGCTCAGATGGCCGAGCAACAGCAACGTCAACAAGCCAAAGGGGGCGACAACGACCGTCGCAAACAACTTGATAGCCTCAAAGGCAACCGACGTCGACGACGATAATCGACTAGGCTGGGAATTCCGAAAACTTGGTGATATTAAAACATGTTTTCTACCGAGGATACCATTGTTGCAATTGCATCTGCTGCAGGCGCCGCACAGCGGGGGATCATCCGTTTAAGCGGTCCTGCCGTAGAACCTGCCCTAGGACGCGTCATTGCCGATATTGAATCAATCGTCGCCTCCGCGTCTTCAGCGACGGTTTATCGAGTTGCTACACGCAACTTAGACGGATTCCCCAGTGTCCCCGCGGATCTCTATTATTGGCCGGATGCGCGAAGCTATACTCAACAGTGCTCTGCGGAACTGCATCTGCCGGGAGCGGGTCCACTTTTACAATTTATCCTTAATACCATTTGTCTGAACAATCAATCATCCGCTACTGTTACCGAACAAGACAATTGCATTCGAGTAGCACAACCTGGCGAATTTACGTTGCGAGCGTTTTTAGCGGGGCGGATTGACCTGACGCAAGCCGAAGCAGTATTGGGAGTGATCGATGCGCGGGATAAAAAAGAACTTGACCTTGCACTTTCACAGCTCGCCGGCGGACTCAACTCTCGCTTTGAAACTCTACGGCAACAACTCCTGACAATGCTTGCCCATCTAGAAGCAGGACTTGACTTTGCGGAAGAAGACATCGAGTTCATTGCACGAGACGAAATTAAACAGCAAGTCGATAATGTGCATCAAGAATTAGTGGCTATCGCGTTACAACTAGAACAACGACTCGTTAGTGGTATGGAATATCGCATTGTTTTACGCGGTGAAGCGAATGCAGGTAAGAGCACTTTGTTTAATGCGCTCGGACAACAACCATTGGCAATCGTCTCTGAAATCGCTGGAACAACTCGTGATTACGTCTCACGGTCGCTGCAGCTAAACGGAATGCCCTGCTTGTTAATTGATACAGCGGGTATCAAGTCCGCTGCTGTAGGTGAAAGCGTGATCGAACAACAGGCGCGAGAAATGGCTAGCGAGCAACAACGGTATGCTCATCTTGAAATTTTATGCATTGATGGTGCGAGGCAACTGTCACCGTGGGAAACGCAACAGTTACAGACGGCACCCCCCCATGCTCGTATTGTTGTACAAACCAAAGGCGATCACGCTAATTTCAATTCCGCTGTGGATGCTGATGTAACGACCTCTGTCAAATCCGGACATCAGGAGGGACTCGCAGCATTAAAGACACTCATAGCCGTACGCTTACACCGCCAAACGGGAGAAGCAATCATCCTGCAACAAACGGCCTCACGATGCCAGGAGATGTTGTTACACGCAACGACTAGCATTGAACGAGCGTTGGGGTTGTGCAATACGGACCAAGGCGACGAATTGCTAGCAGCGGAATTGCGAGAAGTCTTGCATCACCTTGGCGTAATCGTCGGTACCGTCTACAACGACGACATCCTCGAGGAAATCTTCAGCACCTTTTGTATTGGCAAATAGACGGCATCGAGTGTTTTGTCCCATGCTATCGATTGGCAAGCCGTTGCGTAACAGGACGGCTGTCCTCGCTCGGCGGAGACGGCCACTACATGGGAATAAAAAACCGGCTGTAATGCTCTCACATCACAGTCGGTTCGTTAAATTCAATTTGCCGTTTGAGGGCTCTTTAGATCTTAATAAAGATCGTAATCGCCACCATGGCCACCGTCGTAATCCTTAGGCTTATCAGCAACCAAAGCGTCACTTGTCAGCAAGAGAGTTGCTACGCTAGCGGCATTCGCCAAAGCGGTACAAGTCACTTTAGTGGGATCAATAACGCCAGCTTTGACTAGGTCTTCAAACTTATCTGTCAGAGCGTTATAGCCGAAGTTTCCAGATTCGCTGAGGATACGTTCACAGATGATTCCGCCGTCTTTTCCAGCGTTGGCAACGATAGTATTAAGTGGAGCACGTACCGCTCGGACTACGATATCGTAGCCAAGTTTTTCATCGTCGGTTAACGAGTCCGATGGTTTGACTTTAGAAGATGCTCGCAATACTGCAACGCCGCCGCCAGGCAAAATGCCTTCTGAAACAGCAGCTCGCGTAGCATGCAAGGCGTCTTCGACTCGAGCTTTACGTTCTTTCATTTCCGTTTCTGTAGCAGCACCAACGTTTACTTTTGCAACACCACCGGAAAGCTTAGCTAGACGTTCTTCGAGTTTTTCGCGATCGTAGTCACTCGTTGAATTATCAATTTCACGACGCAACTGATCGATGCGTGCTTTGATATCACTGCTCTTACCACTACATTCGATAAGCGTTGTATTGTCTTTGTCGACAATCACTTGTTTAGCTCGACCGAGGTCCGTTAGTTTCAGGGATTCTAGTTTGATGCCAAGCGTTTCAAAAATTGCAGTACCACCGGTGAGGATAGAGATATCTTCCATCATCGCTTTACGGCGATCGCCATAGCCGGGGGCTTTCACAGCCACACATTGGAACGAACCACGCAAGCGGTTGATAACCAAGGTAGCCAACGCTTCGCCTTCGACGTCTTCTGCGACGATCAACAGCGGTTTACCCTGTTGGGCAACTTGCTCAAGCAGCGGCACGAGATCTTTGATATTTGTAATTTTCTTTTCAAATACCAACACATAGGCATCTTCAAGAACAGCTTCCATAGTGTTGGAATCGGTTACGAAGTACGGAGACAAGTAACCGCGATCGAACTGCATGCCTTCAACCCATTCAACATCGGTTGTCAGGCTCTTGCCTTCGTCAACAGTAATCACACCATCTTTACCAACTTTAGCCATGGCGTCAGCGAGCAAATCACCGATTTCACGATCATTGTTAGCAGCGATGGAAGCGACATTAGCCATTTCATCGCGGTTTTTGATTTTGATCGACATCTTGTGTAGTTTTTCAATAATGTCGTCGACTGCAAGTTCAATACCAGCCTTCATTTGAATTGGATTGACGCCCGCAACAACTGCCTTAAGGCCTTCGGTGAAGATCGCTTCAGCCATAACTGTTGCTGTTGTTGTGCCATCGCCGGCGACATCACTTGTTTTACTGGCGACTTCGCGAACCATGCGAGCTCCCATATTTTCAAAAACATCTTCGAGGTCGATTTCTTTGGCGACT
>JAYZBF010000012.1:0-6740 GCA_036338835.1 Planctomycetota bacterium | reverse complement strand
TGCAAGTAGTCGATCGCTGTAATACAGTTACACATATCAAAATGATAATCTTCAACATCACGTAAAAATTCACAAACGCCAATCAACGCCGACGCAGTAACTTCGACCCATGCATCAATGGCAGCGAGTTCCACGGCGACGATGCCGTCTCCAAACTTGTCTTTCAGTTGTGTTACTAATGCTATTTCGCTCATCGTTTTACCTTATGACGTCTCCTCTGATTCCAATTGTGGAGCACGAGTCCGTTTCCGTTCGTCGATTGCAGCTTTCACCCAATCTAAATCACCGCGCCGCCAGACATAGGCAAAGCCCAACATCAAGATGGCGAAAAAGATGCCAATATCAACTAATGTAATCCAAGCGAGAGTTTTGCTCGCTGTGGCGATGGCTTCGTTATTAGCCACCACATTAGAAAGATCACGAACTCCCAATTCAGTGAAAAGACTCTTCGCGTTGTCTGTCAATTGACCCGCATGAACTGCTTGATTAGACGATGCCATTTCCGCTAAATGTTCTGACTTACCAAACACCGTTGCCCACGGAAAGAAGAAAGCCACTTCCACATCAAAGATAATGAAGAGTAAAGCGACGATATAGAACCGCAGGTCAAACTGAATATAGCTCGAACCAATAGCTGGCTCGCCGCACTCATAGATCTCACCTTTTTCGTGGTGCGGGTTTGAGGGACGCACGAAAAACCCAACCAATAGATTGACAAATACAAATGCCAACCCAAAACCGACAAACAATGCTAGATAACCAACAATGTTAACGGCGGACTGAATTCCTTCTGTTGCAAATAATAACATTCGTGTCATAACCCTTTTGGGGTGCAATAATATCTAATGATGATGCTAACTAGGTGTATCCACGACCGGAGTTTCTACAACGTCTATCAAACTCTGACGACCCGAGAACCCCGTGTTCAATTCGTGCCAATGTTCGACACGATCCTCACCCAACTTCCAGCACAGATAAACCATTCGTTCATCTCGCTGAGATGGAAAATCAACCAAATCGATCGCTCCACTTGGCCCTGTCTTAGGTTCTGCTCCTAAGGTGCGCAGCTCATCAATCAAATCGTTTAATCTATTTTTCTGGCGTTCTAACTCGCTCTGTTCGTGTATCAACTCTTCGGAATACAAACCGTCTTCTGCTGATAATTCACGACCAGCGCTAACCGAATCAAAATGACGTTGCCGCTGAAAAACACGCGAGCTCAGCTCAGCCAAGTCTGTGGTGATGGCGCGCACCAACGGTAGCGACGCATTCGCTTCTTCGACTGTGAACAATTTCATGGTTTGGTGAACCGTCATGGTTTTGGTTATCTACTGTCCTTCTTCATTGGGACCGCTGTGAACGGGAGTAACAATTACTTTAGATTGCGCGATGGCTGCTGGGTTCAATGTCGCTCGTCCCCAACTGACATCTACCGGTAATCTTGAATAATCAACGATACATCCATCGCGACTGTAACAACTCAAATCATGCGAGGCACCCATGAAGATACAATCTACCGGACAGGGATCCACACATAATGCACAAAACATGCACTTGGAGTAATCAATCGAAAACCCAGTGACCTTGAAGCCCTTACCGACACTTACTTTTTCTTTTCCAATGTAGATACAATCAACCGGACAGGCCTTGGCACAACCGTCGCAGGCAATGCAGGTGGTAAGATCAAAACGATGAAATCCACGGTACCGTTCAGCCACGGGCACAGGCTTTTCGGGATATTCAAACTCTTCGGTAAACGTTCGTCGCTCCGGATCGTAAGTTTTAATCCAATATGTGAGCGTAATCTTCATCCCCTGCAGGGTCGTTTTCAAAACGCGCACAATGTTTCCAAACCAAGTTTTGAATGATCGAACGGAAGTTAATTCTTGCTGATGAGCTACCATCGCTCTTGTGAATCCTTGTTGTAGATTTCAACCCTACAGGCGCAACCATACTGACTGCAAAAAACACCCTATAAGACTGCAAGAATAACTATAGATGCGACTCAAGAACACCCCCATCAAAGCGAAATTCTACGAAAGACATCCTGTTTTTGTTTGTCATGATACTACCACATTGGCGCCAGAATGACACCCAGCGAAAATCAATACATTTTTGGCCTGTACACAATTATCCGTTACGTTACTTGATGGCCGAAAGTGTCCAACACCAGGGGCTAATTACGGCCACTTAGACTTCAATTTGAAACGTTTAGACCGGTTATACCACTGAAAAACCATAAAAAGACACCTTTCCGCGTATGAAAGCCAAGCAATTATTGACTGTGGCGCTACGCATCGTAGAGTGAACATACGTACGGAAGTACTTTTGCGCTTCAATCCCGTGTTTTCAAAGGGCTCTTGAAACGTTTAGCACCACTGTTCAATGTAAAATAACAATGGTGAACGTTCTGCTGGCGGATCCAGTTACGAGCGACGCAGGTTGTCCAACCCACGGATCTGCGAATTTAACCAAAGGAATGAACCATGTTAGTTTTGTCACGAAAAAAAAACGAAAGCATTGTTATCAACAATGACATTACAATCGTTGTTGTTGATATTCGTGGCGACAAGGTACGTTTAGGCGTCGAAGCGCCTAAAGAAATCCCTGTCCACCGACGCGAAGTCTACGACGCGATTCAAAATAACGAACAATCGGCAGAACAAGGCACTCAGCCTTCAAACGACTAAAACTCTCGTTTGCCTCACCCACCGAGTCTGTCGGTTTATGATTAGGCCCCATCCTCACATGCGTGTGAATTCATGGCCCACGTACACCCACTGCGTTGACGCAGGCGTTCAGGTCTCTGATAGAAATATCCGCCAGTTTTTATTGGCACAAAGGTGCTTTCCAAAAAATAAAGTATCAACTGGGCAAACCCTACTTGACGATAGAGGTAATCAATTATCTTATATTAGGCATTGGTGTAGTCATGACATTTATTGTATGCTCACACCACAACTGGCCCCTTCGTCTAGTGGCCTAGGACTCCGGCTTTTCACGCCGGCAACAGGGGTTCGAGTCCCCTAGGGGTCATTAAGCCACAGGTGCAATCCACCTGTGGCTTTTTGCTGCGTTAACCTACAAACTCGGGCTCAATCAACTCTGGAATAACGCCGCACTCAAACCCACGCTTGAGTAACAATCTCACAGCCTCTCGGCCTTTTTCTCCGAAGTCCACGGTCCAATCGTTGACATACATGCCAACGAACTCATCGGCCATAGAGCGATCTAGACCGCGACCGTAGCCTAAAGCGTAATCCAGGGCGGGATCTCGATTTTCAAGGCCATGCACAATGGATTCCTTGAGCAGCGCAGTTACTTCAAGTATCGTTTCTTCACCCATGTCCTTGCGGATGCCATTGCAACCTAAGGGCAATGGCAATCCCGTTTCTTCGTCCCACCAAACACCCAAATCAACAACTAACTTCAAGTCTTGACTAGCGTAAGTTAACTGACCTTCATGGATGATAAGCCCCGCGTGAACTTCTTCACCGTCAATGCTACCTGCTTCAACGACATTTAGAATTTCATCGAACGGAACGACGACATATTTAAAATCAACACCCATGCACATTCGCAGAGCGAGATAGGCTGTCGTCAAGGTTCCAGGAATCGCGATCGTGGCATCGTTCAATTCAGCTAAACTGACTTCGTCTCGAGCAACCACCATCGGGCCGTACTTGTCGCCCATACTCGCACCGCAAGCACAAATGGCATACTTATCAGCCAAATGAGCATACGCGTGTAAACTTAAAGCGGTAAGCTCCAAGTCGGCCTCGAATGCTCGACGATTGAGAGTTTCAATATCTACAAGTTCATGGCTAAATTGATATTTGCCGGTATCAATAGCGTCACGGGCTAATGCATAAAACATAAATGCATCATCAGGGTCAGGACTGTGGCCTACGCGAATTTGAGTCTTTTCTATTTCGTTCAACCTTGTACCTCGTTATCTGAATATCGTCGTTTTAACGGTTTCAACTACGGTTACTAAAGTAAACCGCAAGCTGTTTGATTCATTCACTGCGTCTACTAATATACCGATAGCTATCGAGGTTGTGCAGTCAACAAAGCACGAAAAAATCCGAACACCTCAATTGGATAGTTTTTTCAATTCGGCAATGCCATCCGTGACACTGGGACGATCACCAAAATAACTTCCGCGTCGGGCAGATTGCAATGCTCCCTGCTTATCAATGATAAACGTGGCCCAAATACTTATTGCCTCTCCTATCGATACCAAATTGATTATACCATTGCTGATTCCCTGCGGTGCTTCGAGCACTGTTTACCTCCGTAGAAACCAGAATGCGAATGACAGTTCAAGCATCCATTATCAAGTCTTGACGGTCGGGGAATTGGATTGTTACACACATCCGGAACAACCCGAATTCTCAGTAATTCTCGCACTGCCAATACAAGTGCAGGAAACGGAAGCGGAATAGTCTATTTCAATTGTTCGACGTCGGATTCATTCATCTGGTAACCACGTATCTCCCGATAGCTTTTGGTATCCCACCTATAGAAGAAAATTCAACGACTTACCATCTACTGGTTGGATCTAGGTTAAAGGCAAATCGACGACGAATTATTATTCATTATATAGATTTACTGCAAAACTGCTCGGAGAACCTCGTCATGCTAGTACTTTCAAGAACCAATGATGAAAGCATCGTCATTGGTAACGACATTACGATCACTGTCGTGGCGATACGGGGAGATAAAGTCCGTCTAGGTATCGACGCTCCTAAGGAAGTTTCTGTTCACCGATTAGAAGTATACCAAGCGATTGCAAAACAACAGAATTCCGAATCTGCAACGAGCACCTCTTAAGCCCCGCGCGCCTGTGCGATCATTTCCTCGGCTCCAAGCCCGATGAGTTCTTCGGCAACACCTTGGCCTAAACTGGCCGCTTGCGATAACTGGCTGTCGAGTTGTTCTGTCAAAAGTTCGCAGCGCTGCTCAACATCACACCGTTGGGTCCCGTCAGCGTTGAGCACAACAGCAGTAAGCACTAACACGTTATTTTCGAATCGCCCCCAGGCTGCGACCGGTGCCAAGCAACCAGCCCGTAATGCTTGCAACATCGTACGTTCAGCTGTAACTGCTATAAACGAACGATCGTCGCACAACAAATCAAGAACACTGCGCACATGTGAATCCTCCCGTCGGCATTCGATTCCAAGTGCACCTTGCCCGACCGCCGGAATCATGATTTCAGTGGGAATGACATGCGATATTCGATCAAACAGCTCCAAGCGTTTCAAGCCAGCCTCTGCGAGGACAATTGCATCATACTGGCCTTCATCCAATTTTCTCAAACGCGTATCAACGTTTCCGCGAATGTCTCGTACGGCAATGTCAGGACGTTGACTTAGAATCTGTGCTGCCCGACGCATGCTACCCGTGCCGATGCAAGCGTTAGGTGGCAAATCATGTAAACTGCATTCGGAGGATGACACCAACACATCGCCAATGGTTTCCCGCAGAGGTACGCAAGCAAGACAAAGCCCTTCGACGTCATCGGTGGGCAAATCTTTGAGACTATGTACAGCAAAATCAACTTCATTTGCCATCAACGAACGTTGAATTTCTTTAGTAAATACCCCTTGTGAACCAATCGCACCGATCGGGCCATCCAGCACGTCTCCCGAGGTGGAAATCTGAATGATCTCTATTTCATAGCCATGTGCACGCAATTGTGTAGCAACCCAATTGGACTGCCAAGTTGCCAATTGACTACTGCGTGTGCCTAGTCGCAATGATTTAGTAACTGACTGCTCATCATTCATCGTGGTCACTTTCCGCAACGTCAGCATCCGCCTGTTCCACCGCTTCATCCTGTTCAGTTTGTTCGATATGTCCTTCGACGACCTGTTTCACAATTGCGGATTCCTCGATAGTTACATTACCCTCACCAACGACCTGTGAGCGCGGTACAACGACCCCACAACTCACAACAAACTGAATGGCTTGGTCCATCGTTATGTTGAGACTAACCGTTTGACTAACTGGCACAGAAATCGTAAAGCCGGTAGCTGGCATCGGTGATGTTGGCATCAAGACACTCACAAATGGCTCACCATGCTCTTCGTGTAACGTGCGCAGCGTGGTACCCGTCACAAAACCAATCGACCAAATTCCTTGCGAGGGATACTGCACCGCAACCACTTGGTTAAACTCCATTTCCTGTTCCCGATCGCCCACAATAAAATCTGTCACTTGTTTGACACTCGAATACACGTTTCGAATTAAGGGAATCCGGTTAATAATCTTTTCAAACAAATTGAACATTCCACGACCGACTCGAGCAGCGAGTACTTCACCGATGAAGTAGAGTGAAATTGCAAACAAGATTATAAAAATGATGATGACGGCCCACGGTTGCAAATAAACCAATCGCACATACCGATGGTAAATTTCATTTGCCGACGCTTGTTTGAGATCCAACTTGAGCATTAAATCAACGTCGCCCGGACTGGCTTGGACCGCATTATAGATATCTAGCGGAATGTATTTGCCGCCAACTTCCTTAACAGCCGTTTCGGTTTTTGTATCGCTAATGTCGGCAATAGCAGTGACCACCAACGTACGGGTGGCCCAGTCCACCGGACCAAGGACGTAAGACTCAACGAGCGACCAAGCCCAAAAGAATAGAGCAATGGTCAGAAGTGGTGGTAGCACAACACCTAATCCACGTAATATCGCTTGTCGAAATGGACGCTGACGTTCCACAA
>JAYZBF010000011.1:0-10060 GCA_036338835.1 Planctomycetota bacterium | reverse complement strand
ACCAAATTCTTAAAATTTTCCAACCGTCGGCCGCACTGGATGCGATCCAGCATGTTCTTCAACAAACACCACCTCCCACTCCGGAAATTGTGGATTACTTTAATGACACTCGCGATCTGCAAGGGCAATTTGTGACGGTCCGTGGCGACGTGCGACAAATTAGCCGAATTGCTATTGTCAACTCAAAAATGCAACAGCGTTTTGGTAGTGACCACTATTGGCAACTCGACCTCTCGATACCAATTGGTAAACACCGTATTCGAGTGAAGACTAATGATGCCGACCAAGATGGTATTATCTTTCAAAATCGATTTCCACTTCAAGTGTGTGTGAACCATCTACCTCCCGAATTGCAAAAGGCGATGAATGAGATGCGGCAGGGTATGGACGAGCGCAAACTACTACGTGAAAAAGTGACGATTCAAGGAGTTTTTTTCAAGCTCTGGTCCTATCAAACAGCGCTTACGATGCGGGACGGTCCTGAACGCGAACAGCTTAGTCCGCTGATTATCGCCAGCGCCATTCGTATTCATGCGAAGCCACAAATTGATCAGTCCGATCGCGGAATTTATGTTGCAATTGCCTTTATAGTTGCAATGCTAGGTATCACTGTATTCCTGATTCGAGCGGGTAGGGAGGATCGCCAAGTTAAAAAACGAACCGCTCAAACAAGACATCGCCTCGAGGACCTCGATGAACTCACGGACATCGATACTCAAGAGTAACGTTCGCAATACTCTAAGCCGCGGCCAAAAACGGTTGCTGGCCCGTAATCGTAATCTGCCCGGCATTGGCTAGGTGTGTTGCTGTTTCCGCAACATTTTGCTGAGCTTGTTCTATCTCGTTGAGCGTAATTGGACCGAGGGACTTAATTTGTTCATTGAATCGTTCTTTTTGTGAACTAGTCAACGGTCCCGACACGCGTTTGATGAATTCGACGGTCGCGCCGGCGAGTGCCAATAACATGATTTGCGAGTCGACGACGTGGAATACTTGCGCCAAGGAGCGATCATCAAGCAAAATCAAATCCTCAAAACGTAAAGTGATTGGCTGTGTGGCTGCTTCGATAGTTGACCGTTCCAACCGCTGACCAGCCCCTAAATGACCCAACTCTGTTCCAGGAGTATCCAGTGTAGAAATAGTTCGATTGCGAAAACTACTTTGGGCGGCGGCCCGAATCTCTTGGGCTTTCGTGTCAGGTCGTGGACTGTGTCCTTGCCCATTAGTGTCAATTTGCAGCAGCCGGTCTTGAAGCAATAACACAGCGAATTGTAACGATTCAGCGGCACATGTACCGGAAACTGCAATCCGGTCTAAAACATCCTGCTGTTTTTGCGAATCAAAATAGGACAGAATAACGCCCGCCAATCTTGAGGGCAACGCTGACAAAATGGCTGCTCCAATTTGACTATGCACACTCGACAAAAAATCGGCAACCAAAGCTGGTGACACTTGATCTAAGAAATCAAAATCCGGTGCAACATTAAATTCTGAGGCGATCGACGATAGTTCTTCCGTTTTTGCTGTTGCCAGTGTTTCCATGGAGGGTGTTTTGGCAGGTTCCTGATGATGATCGAGGAAATCTTCGATCACATCTGCTGACGCCGCTAAGTCTTCGGCCGAAAGATTGGCAACACGGGCCTGAAGCCGTTTCGCATCGTGCGACGATAATTGTGCAACCAACTCATCCGCTTGGCCTGGCTTGAGACTTGCAACTAAAACTGCCGCTCGTCGTAATGTGTCATGGTCCATCATTTGTACTACTTACCCACTGTCGTAAAATATCCGCCGCATCGGCAGGTGAATCACTTAGCAATTTATCTAGCTCATTGGTTAAACTTGGCTCGGTCTCGACATCAGCCACGGTCTGCCGCACTAACGTGGCCGCCGCCGAAGTTTCTCGGCGGTCATACACTCCAAGTGGGTAGACTTGAAATTGCCTGTTCGTATTTGCAAATCTCGGTTGCGGTGCGTTGCCCTCAGATGCCTCGGCAGTTGACAACTTTCCGATGTCTGCACTCAATGCTGGGTATGTGGAAATGTTTGTGCGATTACGCAGATGACGCACAAACGTCAATGATGTAATTACCACAACGAGACCCATGACGGCCTCTCGCCAATGGCTTGTTAAACTCGTCATCCAAGGATCTGAGGAACTCGAATCGGATTCAACGTTTACCAAGTCAACAATCGTGGCAACGTTTACTTGCAGCGGTTCAAGCGTGGCTTGAGGAACAATCGGCATAACACCTTGCACCAACGTTGTTACGCTCTGTAAAATTTGCATTTCCAATTGTGCGACAAATTTTTGGTGTTCTGGTCCATTTAAACTTTTAGAATCCCCGCCGTTCGTTTTGGCGACTTGTTGAATATACGAGTGCGGAATTCCAACTGAAATACTCGCTCCAACGCGGTCTATCGATTTACCAAGCACAGCAGAATCGTCGGTGACAATATTGGTCGATATGATTTGCAAACTTACTTCAATACGTTTATTTGGAATATCGACAAGTAGATTTTCAATACGATTTTTCCACCATCGCTCATATTCCCGCATTGCACGTTGGCGGTCAGTGGGTTGCAGTTGAGAGGTTGAAGAACCGAAGGTCTGACCACTGTTTAAATCAATGACCACTACCTCGTTACGTTGCAAACCTGCGTAACGAGCGGCGATAATATCTCGTATCGACTCCGCCTTTTGCAGCGTCAAGTCTTCGCCACTTGTAGCTTTGATTGCTGCAAGGGCAACCATTTTTGTTTGTCCGGATAAACCACGTTCTTGTTTGGTATCGATGTTCACTCGAGCTAATTCGATATCTGGCATTTGCATTACCATCATGGCGAGATCTTTTTCCTTTGCATTTTGCAATCGCAGATCACGCAAACTAGGTGTGTCTAATATGCTCGTTTGTTGCAACACTTGGTCAACATCGGTATTACTAGTGTCTAAATCAAATTTGCCCTCAAGTGCAGCCAGATACTTTGCCCGCTCAACCCGTGGAATTTGAATTTGCTTGCCAACCGTTTTCCACTGGTCTAGCTCTGCCACTGAAAAGGACTGAGTTATTTTTGATATTTCACTCGCCGATAACTCACGCCCATCAAACAGACGTTCCATCTCACGTTGCCTACTGCCTAGCAAGGCCACAATCGAAATCCCCAAAATCGATAGACACACCACTAGGGCTATCCGCGTCGATTTTTTCGATTCTCGCAGTGTCGCAATAGTCGTACTACTGATGTTTGAAAATGCTTGCATATTTAGATCGGAAATGAACGTTAGGTCTTTGGGTAATGACTGGTTTTAGCTCGAATTTAAGCCACTTGTTGCGCCTGAATCCGAGGTAGTTTTAATATGAACAGTGCGCCTCCATGTTCCCTATTGGTGACTTGAATCCCGCCACCATGTATTTCGATAACGCGGCGGACATTGGCAAGGCCTAGTCCAGTAGCACCTGGTTGCGTTGTGTAAAACGGTTTGAATATTTGATACTCTGAACCCGGCGTAATACCCGGACCTTGATCCTCAACAAGGACTCTGGTTTTACGGCTATCCACATCCACAGTCACTCGATAATGGGATTCGCTAGGTGTGTGTTCGATAGCATTTTCGAGGAGATTTGTAACCGCCATGGTGATCCATTCTTGATCACCATAGGCAAACACACTCTTTAATGGGTCGCAAAGAACATGTACGTTGCGGCGTGCCTGGTATTCTCGAACTCGTTCCAACGACTCTTGAACAACTTCAGCAATATCTATAGGCGCCCAGACCGGATGCTTCCGACTGGTAAAGAACCGCAAGTTTTCAGACATGGTGTTTTACATTCCCTTAAATGGCAAACGAACTATATTCGCGCCGGACTTTTAAGGAATTAATCAATGTCTGTCAATGCCGATAACCTTACCCGTTGAATGCTTACCCTCCGCAGGCGAAGTGGTTTCGCTGCGATAATTCGTGGACCTAAGCTAGGTCAGCCATCACTGCCACAAGTTCTTTCACGGCGTCAACGCTGTTCTGGAAATCAGCCGTTTCTTGCTCGGTTAATTCCAATTCGATAATACGCTCCACTCCGCCTGCACCCAAGACAATTGGCACGCCAACGTAATATCCACCAACACCGTACTCCGAATCACAATAGGCAGCACATGGGAGAACCCGTTTCTTATCTTTGACAATAGCTTCCACCATTTGCGTACAAGCTGCGGCTGGAGCGTAATAAGCGCTGCCAGTTTTTAGCAAACCGACAATTTCGGCACCGCCTTTGCGGGCGCGGTCTACAATTTCATCCAAACGAGCACTATCCAGCAATTGAGTGATTGGAATACCCCCTACCGATGTACAACTTGGCAGCGGCACCATCGTATCGCCGTGGCCACCCATCAACAAAGCTGAAATATCTTCAACACTAACTCCTAATTCCATCGCTAAGAATGTGCGATATCGAGCTGTATCCAATACGCCAGCTTGACCTAGGACTCGGTTTGACGGAAAGCCAGACACCTGTAAGCATCGTTGCACCATGGCATCCAACGGATTACTGACAACAATAATGACCGCGTTGGGGCTCGTTTCTTTGATCTGCTCCGTTACGGCGGTCATGATTTTTGAGTTGGTAGCCAGCAGATCATCGCGACTCATGCCTGGCTTGCGAGGAATACCTGCGGTGATCACAACAACGTCGCTGTCGATGGTGTCCGCATAATCACTTGTACCCAAAATATTGCAATCAAAACCCATGACTGGTGAGGCTTCCATGAGATCAAGAGCTTTTCCCCGAGGCATGTCACCAGCCTGAGGGATATCCAGTAGCACGATATCTCCTAGTTCAGCTGCGGCACACCAATGTGCTGTCGTTGCGCCAACGTTTCCCGCACCGATGATTGTAATTTTTGCGCGTCCCATATTGCCATCCCTATTGCTAATTCATTGTGTTGATTTGTTACGCCGCATTACGCAGCTTAATGGACATTTTCAACGACTCGCGGCCAACGTCAACCCCCTACGCATGCAGGCTGGTGTTTTGGCGACCGTTAACGCCCATTCCCACTAAATTCACAGGCAAAATATGAAATTGGCATTGCATGGAACGCATTTTTTAGCGACAAGTTAGCCCTATTTGTGTGCACTATTTGTGCATTACCATACCCTGTCTGTTTTCATGGGCAACCCGAATGACAACCGAACCAAACAATCCAGATTCTGCCGCGGATTCAAATAAACCGGCATCCGACACACCCACGAGCCAAACGGATCCGACGCCGATCCTCGAGACTCTCGATAAATGCTCGCAACTCACTCAAATGCTGCAGCAACAGGAAGGTTCGGATACAACTCAAAAATCCATACCATACCCACAGTTGTCTGGGCCTAGCCAAAATGCCACACCGGCACAACTTACCCCAACTCACGTCCCCACAAATATGCTGCGGGCTGAATTCTGCCATTTGGATGTCACACAAGAAACGCTCGCTGGACTCGCCCCTGGTAACGTCTTGCTGTCATCCGAGCGCATTGAACAACCAGTCGTCATTTATCGAGGTAACCGTATTATTGCCACCGCTGAATTAACCGTCAGCAAAGGTGAGTATGTCCTCAAAATCACCTCGACTAGCCACGACTCCATTTCACCGTCTGCTAAATAACACCCCACTCGGGGATAAGTCATCAAGGTCACAAAATGTCGCCTCAACATCCAGTAAGCTGTTCACTTACCAAATCACTGCTCGACAAACAATTCCTGTCGCGTGTATTCATTATTTTGATTTTACTATCCTCAAGCAGTATTTGCATAGCTCAAGTGGAACCTCAGCAAACAGCGGCAGAAATTAGCGTGCTCGAACCCCAACCACTGCAATCTTTACAGTCGTTCCCGCGTTTACCTTTGCAACCGCGCGTGACCGAGCCCACATCTTCGTCTGCTACCACTTCGGCAATCAGCAAATTCTCGATTCCCAATTTCAGCCAATCCGCTACTCGCATGGTTGCCGCCTTAGCTGTTGTCCTCGGTGCCTTCATGGTGCTACTGTGGGTCACCAAGAAGATTCAAGGTCCCTCCAAAAGCATAATGTCAAAACAAACGCTAGAAGTGCTTGGACAAAAGCAAATCAATAAAATTCACAGCCTGCACTTAATCCGCCTTGGACAGCGCATTCTTTTGATCTCCGCTAGCGACAGCAGTGTCACCTGCCTATCCGAAATTAATGATCCGGTGGAAGTTGCTCAGTTACTCAATACAAACTCACAAACTGGTGACTCAAGCGAACTTCCCCAGAGCACCTTTAAGCGAATTTTCGCGCAATACGAACAGAATCCCAATGAAACGTTCAGTGCTTAAAGAACTGCCCGCGCCATCAGACGCCAAGCAAAACTAATGCCTCAACCACTAGGAAATCTTGAACCGACACTACTGCAGCGAGCAACTCGTTCGCGGCGAATCCAGCTTGCCAGTGCGCTAACCGGATTGCTGCTTTGCCTACCCATGCTACCGCTGTCAACAATACATGCGCATCCTACCGCAGTCGTCGAAGCAAACGACTCTTGGGAAACAGCCAATCATATCGATACTGTCGGCCACAGCGGATCTCCCCATGCAACGATTACTCCCACCGCCGAATCGAGCCCGAACGTTCTCGAACAGCAACTCAATTCACCCGAACAGGCCCTCAGCAGTTTAAAGCTGTTCCTGATGGTAACCGTGCTTAGTGTTGCACCAGCGGTACTGCTGATGACAACTTCATTCCTGCGAATTTCCGTTGTGCTCGGTCTACTTCGGCAAGCTCTCGGGACCCAGCAAAACCCCAGCAACCAAGTGATCGGCGCGCTAGCTTTGTTCATGAGCGCTTTAATAATGATGCCCACTTGGACGGCGGTCTACGAAGAAGCGATCGTCCCCTATAGCGAAAAAGAAATTTCTGGCGAACATGCTTGGGAAATCGCTCGCAGTTCCTTGGTGAACTTCATGGGACGACAAATCGACAAAGCTGGTAATAGCGAAGACGTCTGGTTGTTTTACGACCACCTACCCGAAACCGCACGTAATCCACAGACGGGCGACCCGTCCTACTTCGCAGCGGATGCTCAAAACGGGATCACAACCACCGCGCTAAGCTATCACGACATCCCGATGCAGGCGTTGCTACCAGCATTCATGATCAGCGAACTAAAAACCGCTTTTCTTATTGGGTTCATTATCTTCTTGCCATTTTTAGTCTTGGATATCGTTATCAGTAGTGTGACCAATGCGATGGGCATGATGATGTTACCCCCAACCACAATATCACTCCCATTTAAAATTATGCTGTTCGTCCTCGTCGATGGTTGGCACCTGATCATTGGCATGCTCTTAGAAAGCTTCGTCTAGCAATCTGATTTTTTGATTGAGAAATGACCAGAATATTTAATCACAATAAGGGAACACAAAATGCAAGCTGAGCAAGCAGTTGAACTTGGTCAACAAGCGTTTATGCACGCATTATTGATCGCTGCGCCCATCCTCATCATTGCCATCCTTGTGGGACTTCTTGTCGGTATGTTGCAAGCAATGACTCAGATCCAAGATCATACCCTCAGCTATATTCCAAAACTGACTACAATTCTAATCGTGATGTGCATTTGCTTGCCCTGGATTTTTGAGAAGCTTACTGAGTACTCAACACAGCTTTTCACCAGCATTCCCCAGATGATTTTTGGAGGATAGCAACTGATGATCGAAATGCATGATTTGCAAGAACTGTTGCCACCGGAAATCCTTGAATTCGGCGAAACGATTCCGCTCGCGACGGGCCTGATCGTTGCCTGTCGCATGGTCCCTATCGTTTTACTACTGCCTTTAGGACGGTTGCAGTGGAGCTGGAAAACAAAAATCGTTCTCGCTATTCTGCTCACAGCACTGATGACTCCCGTCCAGCATGACTCAGGACTGTTCGCCCCTTTTCTGGATTCCAACAACATGCCCCCTTGGAACTTGCTTATTTCAGAAAGCATAATAGGATTGGCGTTGGGAACAGCAATTCTATTTGTCGTCGAATCCATTCTCTTAGCGGGGCAATGGCTGGGGATGACATCCGGCATACCTCTGAAAACAACAACACAATCCCAAATCGGTACCACCTCCATCGGCATGCTTGTTAGTCTGATTACCGTTGCAGTGATGTTAACCTCTGGGATGCAGCGGATGTTAATCACCGCTTTGCTGGACAGCTACCAATGGTTAGCCGTCGGAGAATTGTCGGTAACTCAAGAACCGAGCCTCTGGTTTGATCGCGCGGCAGTCGTAGCAACTTGGAGTTTCACTCTGGCTCTCCGGATCGTGCTGCCTGTCATGATCATCATGGTCATTGTAAACTTAGCATTGGGGTGGATCAGTCGGCAGAGCCCAGCATTGAATCACTTTGTCATTGGAATACCGCTCAACACATTTGTGCTGCTCGGCGGCATCATGCTGACTCTTGGTAGTGCCATGCTAGCTATGCAAATTGAAATCCAAGCAGCTTTGGCGATACTGGGAGTGCTGTAGTAATCATGTCCGAATTATCTGACCGTGATACCAGGACAATTCCCGCTACGCCGCTGAAACGTCAGCGTGCGTGGCAACAAGGTAACTGCCCGCAAAGCCGTTCGCTCGTCGCCGCGGTCGTCTTGCTCAGCGCTGCTTTACTACTGGCCAATAACTCGACATTAACCCTCGATTCAATCAAAAGCCACTGGGCGGAACTCTTGCAATTTCGCCCGGAGTTGATTGGCCATGTAGGTCCAAAAGACCCAGCGGCATTGACCGAACTTGTTAGCGTTACAGGGTTCCGCATACTCGGGCAATTGGCGCCGCTGGCCATCGGTTTGATGTCCGTAGCTATTCTTGCAAGTGTACTGCAAACCGGATTCATCTGGGTGCCGAGTAAAATTAAATTAGATACTACGCGGATGTCGCCTCAACATTGGTGGCGGCAGATAACACGTGGATCGCGGTGGGTTGAGCATTTCGGCAGCGCATGTCGGTCAGCGATAATACTCGCTGTTGCGATCGTGACATTATGGACTCAACGTGCAGAGCTTGCACATTTGTCTTTTAGTAACGCGACCGGGGTCGAGCAGGGCGGTTTGCAAGTTCTCTCCAGCGTCGTGTTGCGAGTCGCGATGGTTTTATTGGCAATCGCTAGTGTCGACTTTTTTTGGCAACGTTGGAAATGGAATCAATCGCTGAGAATGACACCTGCTGAACTTAAGGAAGAACAACACGCGCAACAGAGGCAGCGAGGCTATGCTGAGAACCGACTACAGCGACAGGGATTTCCGGCAGATGATCCGGCAGCGATAGCCACATTGTCGAATCGCGAGTGGGGTGAAATCGACTTTATCATTTACAGCCCCGACGATGCCGCTGTTGCGTTGCAATACAATCCCGCAAAAATGGATCTGCCCAGAGTGATAAAGGTCATTCGGGACGGAAATTCAACCGATATGATTCAACAAGCGCGGCCACATAACATTACGGTTTACCTCGACAATCACCTTGCCGCACAGCTCGTTCAATTAACTATCAACAAGCAATCAATTCCCGTGGAACTTTATGAACCTGTCGCTAAACTGCTACAAACGCCAAATCTAACATGAGCAAATCGCCCAAAACTAAAAAGCCAAGCTACCATTCTTATCCAATAACCGCACCCCGGTTTTGGCACGGGTTGCGGTTTGGTGACTACGTGAAACTACTCGCAAAGAATCGATTTGCGGTACATCCATCGCGTTGGTTTCCGGCGTTTACAATTTCATATTTTTCGGTTTTCAATAGCTGTATGGCGCAGCTGCAGAACATCTTCTATCGTTCAAAGATCAATGCCCACGAACTGGATGAACCGCCAATTTTTATCGTCGGGCACTGGAGAAGCGGCACGACGTTTCTGCATGATCTAATATCGCTGGATGAACAGTTTACCTTCCCGAGCACCCTGCAATGTTTTTTGCCAAATCAATGCTTGATCACCGGTCGTTTCTTTTTGAAGTTTGATAAATATCTGATCCCCGATAAACGCCCGCAAGATAATGTCGCTACTAGTTTTG
>JAYZBF010000010.1:0-9583 GCA_036338835.1 Planctomycetota bacterium | reverse complement strand
GGTCCGCTAAATCCTTAAATGGTTGCACAGTTACTGCAGACTCATCGTCAGCAACTACTCGTGGCGCACCATCAAGACTGTCGCTAGAAGCATTAGCACCTGCAGATCGTTGATATGATCGCTCGCCAAAGTCGGGGCCTTCGAAGCTTTGAGTGCCAGAAGCTTGGTCATAGGATCCGCGAATGGTGCTGTCGCCGGGAGCGTAGGTTGACGATTTTTGTTCGGATACCGGTTGAAACGGAGCGACGGTATCTTCATCTAATTCAGCATAAATGATGTCGCTTTCTTGCGGCTTGTCACTGGCCGCCGCCCCAGTCGCTTCCCAACGATTTTCACACATGCTGGAAACAGACCATTTTTCTTGGACAGCGCCCTCGAGCCACATTTCTGCATCGGACCAATCCATAGCGATTTGGAAATGAGTCCAAGATAGGTTGGCGTAGTCATTTTGAACTGCGCCGAATTGTTGATAAACCCGTCGCAGTCTTCCGACATGTTGTCCGGTGACAGAGTGTTCAACAAGAGTCGCCCAAGCTTCGTCGGAATATTCATGGACTGGAGCATCTGCGGCAACGAGTGCTTCGCGCCAATCTAAAATGATTTTGCCTTTTTCCCAGTTGGTTTGGCTGACAAGGGCTTGCCACGCACCGACAAATGGAGCTGATGTCGCTTGCAGTAGATTAGCATCGAAGGAATCACTCGCTCCAATTTCTATACTTTCAACGGATTCCGTAGCTGCGGCCACAACCACTTCTGCGAGAGCCTCGACAGTTTCGACTTGTTGCGTCGCTGCTGCTGCGTCGGATTCGCTTATTACATCTTCATCGACAGATTCAACCGGTTCAAAACTGATGTCAGATTTTTCGTTGGAACTTTCAGAATCTTTAGGTTCAAGATATTCATCATCTTCGTCGTCCTGTCCAAACAATGCGCCTTGTATCATCCGATATAATTCCTGTTTTATAGTTTTAGGCGGCTGTTTCTTGGGAAAAATCATAGGTTATCATCGAACTCAGAAAGGCCAGCCGAAAAGCCGCTGCGATTTAGAACAGTCAGATTAGCAGTTGTTGCCAAAAGTAAAAGCAACGGGTCCGAGCAGTCGCGGAATGTCTGTTTTTATCGCCTTAAGTCCTAGTCGCCGCTTGTGGGATCCGTGGGGATAACTTGTCAATAGCGCCAAAAAACAGAGTTTCAATAGGCAAATACGAAGATATCGTTGTCGATTTAAGGTGTCGCGATGACTTGGATGGAAAAGATAGTATCGGAAATTTTAGTTGCGGTGCTTTGATTCTTCATGTCGGCAGGCGCATCTTTGTTTTTTGTCACGAGTCGATTTTCGAATGCACGTCGCTGCAAGTGGTTCATAGAGAGGGCAACCTCGGGGTTTTTTTGGAGTACGGCGATGAGTGTCGCGAGTTGGCTTGCGTTTGAGCGAAACATAACGATTTGATTGACAGTGGATTTCAGCACCCTGTTTTCTGTTGATTCGCCGGGCGACACACGTTGCTTTGATGCTTCAGCGAGATTCTTTTCACCACCGCCGCTGAGCCCAACAATTTCTTTCGGCTGTATATTTTGAACGAGATTTTGATGGGCTGTAAGTAACGCGAGCAGTGTCGGCAGATCTTTTTGTTTTACTTGAATGTGGTACGTAACGTCTGCAACGTCTGTTTTGTCGTCCGCTGATTTATTGATCCTCAGCGTTTCTTCGGAGATAGCTTGTGCTCTGGGTAAGGAACTCGCTCGAGTTTGTGCTGGTGCCGCGGGGTCAACGGCGGCATCCTCAGATTGTCTCGCGGCCAGGTTATTGGCATTGTCACGATATTGTTGGCTCTCCTGCATAGCCCGTTTGTCGGCGAGAGCGCTTCCGCCGCCCATACCACCCATGACGCTCATAGGAGCACCGGCGTCTTCTATTGCCGGACTCCCGTCCGCCTCGGATTCCAGTTCTCGGGCGTTATTTTCTGCTCGATCAAGACTCTCAACGGAGAGAGATTCATCAGCCATTTCGGTTTGAACCAGCGTCATAGATTGGTCATTAGGCATAAACTGTAGCGTCAGGACTGCCAGCACACCCGCGGTTAAGGCAAGCAAGGCGGGAACTTGTAGGCGTTGTTTCCATCCTCGGGCCATGGCAGGAATTTTTACATTGGAATAAGGCGCTTGACCGTGGACACTTAGATTACGATCGCGGATTTTCGTGATGACGGCCTCAAGCACTTGTTGTTCATTGGGGTGGAACTCAACAGCAAGGCATTGTATTTCATCGCTAATGACTTTGAGTTCTTGTAGCAATTCACGCAACGGGGGACTGTTTTCGATCGCCTGTTTCACCCTAACGCGTTCGCTGGGGGTGAGCTCATCATCAAGATAAGCACTCAGCAATTCGCCATCGATTTCAGGATTTGGGTTGATTTGGTCGTTCATGACAGGGAAGGGTGCTCGTTCAGAAGCGGCAATAGTTTTTCTTTTAGTTGCAATCTAGCGCGGTGTAGTCGGCTGCGGACGGTTCCAGGGCTGATGGATAGAATTTCGGCAATTGTATCGTAGTTACAACCTTCAATTTCGCGGAGGATAATGATGCTTCGATATTGTTCGGACAAAGCACCAATCGCTGCGTGCAGTACAGCGGCACGTTCTTCTCGTTCTAGTGCTTCGCCAACCGCTTCGTTTCGATCGATAACTTCTTGTCCGGTCATTTCTTGTTGTTGGTTTATGGAAACAACGGGCTTTGCTGCTCGTCGATAACTCAGCGCCATGTTAACGGCGATGCGATAAAGCCAAGTGTAAAAGGCGCTGTGTCCTCGATAGGTATCAAGTTTCAAATACGCATTAAATAAAGCATTTTGCATAACGTCTTCCGCAGATTCGCGACATCGCAGAATATGCATCAGCGTACTAAAGAGTCGACTGGTGTACGGTGTTATGAGCAGTTCGAACGCTTGGCTCGAACCCTCCGCCGCTTGCCGAATTAGTTCTTTATTATCGTCAGACAATTTGCTTCCAATACCTTTGACACCAGTGGGACTCGAAAAGTTCCAGAATTATTACAAATGCTTGCAATGGAACTCAAGCTAGCAATTACTATCTTTGTATTACGTAGGAAATAAGTCAATTTATATGCTGGAATATTACCTTGGCGGAGTGAATTTTATGGCCAAAAACAACCCGCAAAACGATTTGTTGGAAGTCAAACGAACTGCCCGCCGGCACAACCATAACCGTCGCGGATCACTGAATTAGGTTTCTCCGGTTTGAGGTAGCGGGTAGGCCAGTTCGTGTTTACCGCGTGATGTATGCCACCATAACATTACTGCAATCACTAGCGCAATAATGCTGCCGATTTGTGAAACGGTGAGTCCGGTATTGAGTTGTCCGAGTTCATCGGTTCGCACGAGTTCCAAGAGGAACCGTGCGGAACCATAGAGGGTGAGAAACAGTGCAACAACTTGGCCGTCGCGTTTTCTAATTCGATAAAACCCGAGGAGGACTACACATATGATTCCTCCCGTAATGCTACTTAAAAGTTGTGCTGGATAAATATTTAGTGATCGCGGTGGCATATCGCCAACGGTAATGGTGCCAATAAGCTCCCGTGTTTCAGCATTGCGAAGCCAAAACATGTTTTCACCGAATAGGCCACGATGTATGTACTCGATCCAGGCTCCATTATTGTGCTTCTGATTAATTAGTAAGGTCTGCCCCGGTTTAACTGCAGCACTCGCCGCCACACCGTTGGGTTGGACAGCGGTCACTGTCAGAGCCCATTGTCCTTTGAGTCGAGGTGCAACATCCGCGGTTAGACCTAACTTGTTCTGCAGCGGATTATCAAACATCAATCCTTGGTCCACATGGCGCATAAATGGTGGGCTGCCGGCAGGAAAGGTAACACCTAGTGGGCTGGCATCACAAAGCCCGCCATAGCAACAGCCGTTCATGAAGCAGCCAATACGACCAAAAAACATGCCGACCATTAGCGCGGGTACGATCATATCGAGCGTTGCTAATTTTGGTAGTTTTCGCAGCGAAATATAAAACAGACAACCTAGCATCGACCCGATCAGTGCACCATACACTACGAGTCCGCCCTCGGTGAATTTTACTATTCGCGGTAACGTTACATTCCAAACAACGTTGCCTTGTAAGTCGAAGGTTGCGAAGTCGGCCCACTTTTGAATGACGTACCAAGTACGACCCCCTAACAGCCCCGGAATAAACAGATAGAGCATTAGTGACATGGCAAAATCTTCGGGAAGTCTTTGCCGTCGTGCGAGGATGGTCAGCAAGCCTAAGCCACTAAGGACACCTAGCAAAACCAATACGCCATAACCGCGAATTTGTAACCCTGTCGCAACGCCCTCGGTATCGGTAGGTTCGACGAAGGGCAATATAAAAGCGATTAATGCTGCCACAGCGACGATTGGGATGAAGGGGTGAGCCGCATCCGGATTCTTCGCAGTAGTGTAATAACGCGTTAACCAAACGCCACCGTAGATTCCCCATAGAATTAGAATCCACCCCCAGCCAAAAATGGGCAGCCCTCCCAGTTCGTGCGGTATTGTAATAAGCGTTTGCTGCATTTGTTATACAAGTAGACTAAGGATTAATAGGTGGAATATAAATATTGTCGATCAACCTAGTGTTTCCTACGAACACCGCCACGAGAATGATCGCTCCTAACTTGAGCTGTTTGATTTGCTCAGCACGTTCTAAGAGTTCTAATGGTTCAAGTGATTTAGGATGCACGACAGCAACATAATCAATTCGGTTAATTTCCGCAGTACCAAGTTGTTTTCTAACAACTTCTTGCAATTCCGCGGCGGCCATTTCTTTGCTATTGGCCATACTGCTGGCAGCCTGTAATCCTTTATATATCGCCGTTGCTTGCGTTCGTTGAGTTGGCGTTAAGTAGGCATTGCGACTACTCATCGCCAGCCCATCCACTTCTCGTATGATAGGGCAGCCGACGATTTTGATGTTGTGATGATGTTCTTCGGCAAGTCGTTCGATCACCCGCAACTGTTGGTAATCTTTTCGCCCGAAAAACGCGACCTGAGCTTTAGTGAGCGTAAAGAGTTTGTGGACGATGGTGGTTACCCCAAGAAAATGCCCAGGGCGTCGTTCACCTTCCCAGCGTGTGGCGACATTATCAAGTTTGCCGGATTCAATATCCGTAGCCGCCGAGTTTTCGGTGGGGTACATATCTGCCACCGCTGGCGCAAAAACGGTTACCGTGGCGACGGACCCCAGCAGCTGTAGGTCACCTTCGAGGTCACGTGGATATTGTTGCAGATCTTCATCGGGTGCGAACTGAGTTGGGTTCACAAAAATGGTGACGAGTACCGAATCAGTTTCTTGGGCTGCAAACTTTACGAGACTCAAATGCCCATCGTGCAAAGCACCCATTGTTGGTACTAAGCCAACGGATAAGCCATTGTCGGATTGCGCTTGAACCCACAGCGCGAGCTGTGTCAGATCGGTGATTAGTTCAGATGAGTTGGACATGATGGGGACGGCGAGCCGGAAAATAACTTGAGTTGGATTGAAAGATAATGTTACGGGTAGGGATTAGACAGCAGCAACTACAGCGGCTTGGAGTTCACGAACGATTCGCTCTTGATCATCACTTGGCACAACCAGCCATGGCACTACGGTGCCTGTTGGCATCATGGTATTAAGTAACGTATGGCATGTTGGATCCTTTGGAGTATCTAATAATACAATCAACCTTGGTACACCAATAACTTGTTCTAATTGTTCAATCCGGGCAAGTTGTTCTGGCGCAGACGAAAGAATTTCTCGCGGACAAAAATCGGTAACGACCATATTTGCTGTTGCGGCGAGTGCCGTTTTGATTGTGGCTTGCTGATCCTCGAGGGTTGCCGCGTCAAGGGAATTTGGCAAAATAGAATACGGCTGATTGACGGCGTCGGATTGCAGTTGCCCGAGGGCGGCCATGCGTTGTGCAGTGGTTGCCCCCGCGACACAAATATATTTGGCGGAGCGGTTCAAGTGCTCGAGGTGTTGTTGTAGAGACCATTTTGTTTGGGGGTGCGTTAGGTCAGCGGCAATTTCACAGGCCGGCTCGAGCACAAATCTTCGGAGAATCATCCGCGGGTGCGGCAAAATTAAATCGACATCGTTTTGGATTTTGTGATCGTAGAGCAAGAGATCTAGATCAAGGACGCGGGATTCCCAGATTTGTTGGCGTGTTCGCCCGAGTTGCTTTTCTACTTGGAAAAGTTTTTTTAGGACTTCCGCCGGCTTGAGGTTTGTCTCAAATCGAGCGACGGCATTAATAAATCTTGGCTGATTGGGAGGGCCTCCCGCAGCGATCGTTTCAAAAAAAGAACTGCAATGACAAGCTGACACAGCGGGGCATTTTTGGATCGCTGAAATTGCTTGCTCGATGGCCTGCTCTCGATGTCCGATATTCGCTCCGAGTGAAATGAGGCAAGTAGCCATATGGATGGGCCAAAGCAAGAGTGTTTAATGGACGCACAGAAGCGGATAACGTAAGAATTAGACCATTTTAACTGATTATAAGCGGTTTTTGATGAACTTATCGCGTGCTCAGCGCATAAAAAATGGCGGAAGACTCAATCCAGGTTTTTGTCTCTCCGCCGTTGGCTGACCCGCACAATCCCTGCGCGGCAAGGCCATTAAAAAAACATTGGGGAGGACCTCCGGGCCACGAAGTTGAGATCGCCGACTGTCGCTCCGATCAGTCGTCGCCCCCCAAGGCTTCTTTAATTATGTTGCTAGAATTTTTCTTGGAAAGGCATATTTAGTAAGCAGCAGGTACGTACCGGTAGCGCAAAAAAGTAACACACATTTCAAAGAAAAACCCGTTGTTGCTGATGATCCGTTTGGTTGAAAAGGTCTATCAACGGCCACCAGCTAAATCGGTTGTTGCGTCAAGAATTTCGTGAACAAAATCATTTCTATCGAACAACAGGACACATTCTCTATGATTGCAAAAAAAAGTCAAGCGAGCGGTACAACATTTTTCCATCTTTCTTTTTGGACGATTTTTTGAGGAGTTTTTCGTCAGATGGTTGACATCAAATTCTAAAATTCGTATAGCGACTACAGGTGGTTCTTTGATAACCTTGCCGATGCCTCGCCAGCACATCATCCCAATTTACTTCTTAATTTTCTCTTACTCGATCAATAAAATCTATGCGCCCATCTTTTCAAAGTGACCAACTTTCCTCCGACGAAAGAGAACAGGTCCGCAGTGCAATGGCAACGGTTCAAGCGGATTGCAATAGTGCTGATCCAATTTCCTCTAACTACAGCACTCTCGTTTCCGAGCTCGGCACGGAGCTTTGCGAGCGCAGCGGAATTTACGTGCTACCTGAAGGTTTTAAATTGTCCGTAATCATCCCGGTCTTTAATGAAGCCAAGACGCTGGAGTCTGTGGTACAGCGAGTTCGAGGCACTCGGCTGCCATTGGAAATTGTGTTAGTTGATGACGGCAGCACCGATGGCACGCGGGATCTTTTAGAGTCGATGCAAGGGGATGAAGATTTACAGGTTATGTACCACGAGGGGAACAAAGGCAAAGGCGCCGCACTGAAAACAGGTTTTGAACATGCCACCGGCGATGTAATTATTATTCAGGACGCGGACTTGGAATATGACCCAGACGAATACCGTTACTTGCTGCAACCGATTGTCGAGGATCGTGCTGATGTTGTGTATGGCAGTCGGTTCAAAATCAGTGAAGAAGCGGATTCGCCGATTTGGCACAAAGCGGTCAATGGTTTTATTACTTGGCTCTGTAATCGAATCACGCGACTGCGGTTCACAGACGTGGAAACATGCTACAAAGTTTTTCGTCGTCCATTGATTCAGGAGATCGCGGCAGGGCTTAAAGAAAATCGGTTTGGCATTGAGATCGAGATGACGGCGAAGCTGGCGCGGCGAGCAAAGAAAAATGGGACTCGATTTTATGAACGGCCGATTACTTATATGCGACGTTCATACGCTGAAGGTAAAAAAATTGGGTGGATGGATGGTGTCAGTGCGCTGCGTTGCATTTTTTGGTATGGGCTCTTCGGTTAGAAATATTTCGTAGCGGTCGCGAGTTGGTGAAGTTGCAAATCTAGAGAGCCGGTTATTCATGGATAATGAGAAGCTACCTCATCCGCAAGAGACGCCGCAAGCGGGACATGCGTTGGCGATTGCCGGCACCGAGACGCGCAAAGTATTGATATTACAGGTGCTGCGGCAAGCGATTACTGTCATAGGCGCAATAATCTTGTTTCGCCTGTTAGATGCCGGACCCTTTGGCTTGCTAGGCATGGTGTTTCCCCTGATGATGTTGCCACGGATGGCTGCGACGCTGGGAGTATCCGTTGCCGCTGTCCAAAAAAAACACCTATCTGCGGATCAAAAAACAGCGATTTTTTGGGCCACGCTGCTGCTGGGTGTTCTCGCTAGCTTAGCCACAGGGATTGCGGGGCATTTGTTTGCCAAGCTTTATGATGTGCCGGAATTGGTTTGGATTTGTTGGGCGTTTGCTGCAACGAGCTTTGTAGAAGCGTCTGGATTAACGCATCAGACGTTGTTACAGCGAGAAATGAGAATTGGTCGAATTGCTACGATCAAGCTAGTCGGTCAGGCACTTGCTGTGACGCTTGCTGTTTTCGTGGGATATGAACTACAGGAGCAGAAACAGATTGCGAAATATGGGATCGTGGCATTGTTGGTCATGGAATACGTTGAGTTGTTGGTGAACACAATCGGTTTATGGCTAACGGCAAAATGGAAACCTGGGCGGATGCGGTTTAGCGAGGTCAAAGGACTACTAAGCTTTGGGGGATTTTATTCTACGAGCAGCTTGGTTTTCTATGTGGGCCAGAATCTCGATAAGGTCTTATTGGCTGCGATGATCGGCTCAACACGTTCGGGCCAGCGATTTGTTGGCATGTATACCTCGATGTATCACTTGATGATGAAGCCGGTGTATTTAGTAACGGACCCAGTGACGAGCGTGATGTTGCCTAGCTTATCGCGCAATAATGACCGGCTTCGAGATTACGCTTCCATCTCCCGCGGGTTTTACCTATTCACCGCGACCTTGCTTATTCCAGCGGGAATTGGTTTGTTTGTGATGGCGCCTGAGGTCGTACAACTACTTGGTGGCGACAAATGGAAACCGGCTGTGGGTATGTTAATTGCATTGGCGCCAGCGATATGTGTGCATGGCATGATCAACATCTCTGGCAGCTTGCTAGTAGGCCTGGGCCAGGTCCGCCGACTACTCGGTATGTCATTGGTGCTGCTGTTGTTACAAGCTCAGGCTTATGGTTGCGGTTATTTTTTAGCCACTCAGTATGCCGAGCAATTTAAAGTATCCCAAGAACAGGCGATGGCAGTTGCGATCGCTATGAGTTACTCCGCCGTGTTGTTGCTCGTGAGCGTACCCTATATTGTCATATGCTTTCGATCTGTGCAGTTAAGTTCCCGCGCGTTGTTGTTCCAGTTTGTCCGGTTGCTAGCCCGATCGTTGTTGATGGGTGTGGCAGTCTGGTTTATTCGTAACCAGCTAGTGCAATATGAATGGCACTTGATT
>JAYZBF010000009.1:0-5733 GCA_036338835.1 Planctomycetota bacterium | reverse complement strand
TATGGGCTGTTCGTCATGGCATCTCTACCAGCTTATTTGATGGCGTGGGTTTGGTTGATGTAATGCGTCAATTTGTTCGACAATTTCAGCGGGCGGTTCGTCAGGAAGGTGGATTTGCGTAATAACAAACAAATTTCCTTTCCCCGTTTCGTGAGTCACTCCATGTTGTTTTACTCGAAACCGCTTCCCGCTAGGTGTTCCGGCTGGAATTTTAAGTGTGATCGTACTATACGGCGTCGGGATATCGAGTTCAGTACCAAGTAGTGCTTCGGCGAGCGTCAACGGCATTGTCAATTCGAGATCGTTGCCATTGCGCCGATAGTCTGGATGCGGCGCAACTTTGATTGTCAGCAAGATGTCGCCGTTGGGTCCGCCATTGCTACCGGGGTATCCTTTTCCTTTGAGGCGTATTTTCTGTCCGCTTTCGATACCAGCAGGAATTGTGACTTGCACGGAATTCGTATTTCCGTTGGCCCCGACTGTATTCACGGATGCTTTACCTCCTGTCACAGCGGTAGCGAAAGGGATTTCTAACTTGTCCTCGAGGCTTTGACCCTTGGTCGGACGTGGACCTTGAGGACCACCCGTGTTGAAGAACTGTTCAAAACCGCCACCCCCTCCACCGCCAAATAGGGACTCAAGATCGGCACCGGCAAAAGGGTTCCCTCCACCTCCAAACCCGCCAGGGCCCTGCGCCATGTTCTCAAACCCCTCGCCAAACTGATCATATTGTGAGCGTTTGTTATCATCGGAGAGGACATCATAGGCGTGCTGTACTTCTTGGAACTTGGCTTTAGCACTAGCATCATCAGGATTCATATCCGGATGATACTTTCGAGCAAGTTCCCGATATGCCTTTTGAATTTCTTTTTTGTCGGCGCCTCGAGATAGCCCCAATGTGTTGTAGTAATCGTTGCTCATGAATTATCGTCGTATTGCGATTGGACCGCGGCTGATAAATATTCGGTTATTCGTGCATTCGCTATTGGGATTGTAGAGGTGCGAGTAGTAAACTGACAAGCCGTAACTGTTTCTGTGTTTAGCGAATGTGCTTTTACCATTGAGGATTGAGATGAGTCGAGTTTGCACTTCTTTTATTGCTGGCCGGTTCCGCATTGTATTTGTGTCGACGATTGTAATTTGGGGTCTGATCGGTTTTCTTGACGCGGCGGTTTACGGGCAGGGCGGAGTGATTGATTTCCAGATTATTGATTCGGAAAGCAAAGAACAGATTCCGGCCCGCATTCACCTGTGGAATAGCAAAGGCGTGGCAGTGCGAGCAGTCGGCATGCCGTTTTTCCATGACCATTTCGTATGCGCAGGTAAAGTGCGTCTACGCCTTAAAGCGGATCAGTATCGATTTGAAATTGAACGTGGTCCGGAATATCGAATTCATCGCGGATTTTTTACGATGTTGCCTGGTGCACGGGAGCAGAAAATTATTCCGTTAAAGCGTTTTGTCGATATGAAAAAGGAAGGTTGGTACGCGGGTGACCTGCATATTCATCGCAAGCTTGAGGATATCGAACTACTTATGAAAGCAGAAGATTTACATATCGCTCCGGTTATCACTTGGTGGAACAAGAATAGTCTGTGGACGGAAAATCCATTACCTGAGGAATTGCTACATAAATTTGATGGCGATCGGTTCTACCACGCGCTCAGTGGCGAGGACGAGCGTGACGGGGGCGCTTTGATTTATCATCACTTGCGCAGTCCCCATAATATTCTTAGTGGCGAAAGGGAGACGCCGTCATCGATGAAGTTCTTGTTGGAAATTCATCAGCATGCCGGCGTGCATGTGGATATCGAGAAACCGTTTTGGTGGGATGTTCCCGTATGGATTGCTAGCGGGATGGTGGATTCCATCGGTATTAACAACAACCACATGCAGCGTGACAAAATGAACAATACGGAAGCGTGGGGTAAACCGCGTGATAAACAGTTGTTCAACGGCAAGGTGGCCAATGGAAAATGGTCACAGCATATTTACTATCAGATACTTAATACGGGACATCGAATTCCACCTTCTGCTGGTAGTGCCTCGGGCGTGCTACATAGTCCGGTGGGATATAACCGCGTCTACGTATATTGCGGTGAGCAGTTCAGTTGGGACACGTGGTGGGAGAACTTGAGGGCTGGAAAAGTGGTAGTGACCAATGGTCCAATGTTGCGTCCGCGAGTCAATGGCGAGTTGCCAGGTCATGTCTTTAAGGGTGAGGCTGGCGAAACAGTAACTTTGTCGCCAACGCTGAGCTTAGCGTTTCAAGAGAAGGTCGAGTATTTGGAGATTATTCGGGACGGACTTGTGGTAGAAAATGTACGTTTGGACGCCTATGCGAAGATGGGTGGGCGGCTACCGGATGTAGAATTCACCGAGAGTGGCTGGATTATGATTCGCGCCGTCACCAATTACCCAAAATCCTATCGTTTAGCTAGTACGGGGCCATATTACGTGGAGATAGGCGAAAAGCGTCGCATCAGTGAGGCGTCGTCCCAGTTCTTTATTGATTGGCTTAAGGAGCGGCAAGGAAGGGTTAAACTGACCCCAGGAGCCGAGCGAGATGAAGTGATGCAGTATTATGTGGGTGCACAGAAATATTGGGAATCTGTGCTGCAAGCGGCAAATGCCGACTAGTCTTGTTGATTTGTGTTATCATGGAAGCATCCAAAATACAGTTGTTTGTTAATCAGAAAAGGGGCTTGTGATGGGCTTTCGTAATCGTCGTCAATTTCTAGAAGAATCTATGCTTGCTGCAGCTTCCGCTGCCGCTGTAGGTACGCCGGCTATTTCATATGGCTTTGAAGATCAAAGCAGTAGCCCCAATGAGAAATTAGGCGTTGCTGTCGTTGGCGTCCGTGGTCGTGGTGGTAGTCACATCGGTGCGTTCGCCGGTCGTAAAGATACTGAGATCCTTTACATCTGTGATGCTGATCGAGACGTGGGGGCTCGTCGAGCCGCTGAAGTTGGCAAACGCCAAGGTGGCAATGTCCCAAAATTTGAGGAAGATATTCGAAAAGTACTCGAAGACAATCGTGTCGATATCGTCAGTATCGCGACGCCTAACCACTGGCATGCATTGGGAGCGATTTGGTCCATACAGGCTGGCAAAGATGTTTATGTTGAAAAGCCCGTTAGCCATAACGTGAGCGAAGGTCGTCGCATCGTTGAAGCCGCTCGCAAATATAATCGCATCTGTCAAACCGGTACGCAATCTCGTAGTAACCCCGGTATGATCGAACTTGTGAAGTTTGTCCAAGGCGGCAAAATTGGCGAGGTCACTGTCGCTCGTGGACTTTGCTATAAACGGCGTGCGTCCATTGGTACCCGAGGTAAGTATGCCGCTCCCGGTAGCGTTAACTATGATCTTTGGTTGGGACCAGCACCTAACAAAGATCACGTTTCACGACCCCAGTTTCATTACGATTGGCACTGGCAATGGGATTACGGAAATGGTGACCTCGGTAACCAGGGAATCCATCAAATGGACATCGCGCGTTGGGGACTAGGTGTTGATCGCTTTGCTGTCTCTACGCTGAGCTACGGTGGCCGCTTTAGTTATGTTGATGCCGGTGACACTGCTAATACGCAAGTTGTCTCTCATGGCTACGGCAAGAAGTCCTTGATTTTTGAAGTTCGTGGATTGGAAACAGCGGCCTACAAAGGCGCTAAAATTGGCGTCATCTTTGAAGGTAGCGAAGGTTACGCCGTTTGCCCATCGTACAACTCCGGTTCCGCTTTCGATAAAGATGGGAATTTGATTAAGACGTTCTCTGGAAATGGAAACCACTTTGATAACTTTATCCAGGCAGTGCGAGCTCGAGATCATAAATTACTCAATGCGGATATCGAAGAAGGTCATCTGTCCAGTGCACTATGTCACCTAGGTAACATTTCCCTGCGTACCGGTGGACCTTTGAACATTGAAAAAGCTGAGAAGAGCCTCAAGGCGCATCGATCGCAAGATGATGTACAGGATACGTTTAACCGTACGTTGGCTCATGCTAAATCCAATAAGTCCGATTTCGCAACCACCCCATTCCATTTCGGGTCATTGTTGGAAATCAATCCTGAAGATGAGTCGATCGTCGGTAATGAAACTGCCAGCTATCAACTCTCAAGAGAATATCGTAAGCCGTTTGAAGTACCCGCGGCAGGGCAGGTCTAGAGGTCGGTTTGTGAAAGCAATCGCCATATTAGGCTAGTGCCCAAGTGTTTCCACCGCCGATTATTCGCATAGCGGATAGTCGGCTTTTTTGTTGTCTGTCGCGTTGCTTAAAACAAAACTGCATTGAAGAAAGGGATTGCTTTGCCGCTTGAATTGTTGGGGGACATCAAAATTCTGTATGAAGAAGGCCCGTGCATGTTGGTCTACAAGCCGGGTGGGTTATTGACCCAAGCGCCACCGCACATTGAGAGTTTAGAATTGAAAATGAAGCGGTATATCCTCGAGCGTGACAATAAACAAGGCAAAGTCTATTTAGGCGTGCCCCATCGATTGGATCGTCCGGTCTCCGGAGTGATGGTTTTGGCTCTGCATCAACGGGCCGCCAAACGTATTTCAGACCAATTCCAACGCCTGGACGTTAAGAAGACATATTGGGCCTGCGTTCATGGAGTGGAGTTGTCGGAACAGGGTACGTGGGTCGACTTTATGCGGAAGGTGCCGGGTGAAGCTCGTAGCGAAATATGCGACGAAACGGCTGCCGGAGCAAAGCAGGCAGTGCTGCATTACCGAGTGTTACAACAGCGAGCGGATAAAAGTTGGCTCGAAATCGAGCTCGAAACGGGGCGTACGCATCAAATACGGTTGCAATGTGGATCTCGTGAAGTACCGATTCTTGGTGATCTGTTGTATGGATCCGATCAAGTCTTTGGCGAACATCATGAAGATGAAAGGCGCAGATGCATTGCTTTACATGCTCGGCATTTGCATTTGCGGCACCCGATGGTAGATAAATACATCGAACAGACCGCGGAATTGCCGTCAAGTTGGGAGGCGGCGGGGATTTCGTTGCCGGATTGAATAATTTTGATCAGAAAATAGGTTGATTTGACGCCCCTAACAACGGTTCTCATAACAGTACATTCACAATATAATACTCGCTGCATTTGAAGATAATATGTAGTGCGTTCAATCGCTTCTTTCGGACAAAAAATCAATGACGCAGAGTCTAAAAATAGGTGCAGTTTCCTACTTAAATACCAAACCACTTGTGTATGGTTTACAGCGGCGGTTACCTGAAGCAGAGATAACGTTTGATTTGCCGGGTCGGCTAGCGGACGATTTGGCACGAGGTGAACTCGATATTGCATTGATTCCAACCGTGGAAACGTTTGATTCCTCAGGATATCAAATTTTGTCGGATTCCTGCATCGCGTGTCGTGGACCGGTCCATAGTGTTTCGCTTGTCAGTCGTTGTGCTTCGGGTGAAATTCGTACCCTAGCGCTCGATGAAGGTTCGCGTACTAGCGTGGCATTGGTGCAAGTCCTGCTTAAAAAGCGACTTGGCATTAGGCCTGCGTTACAGGGCTTTCCTATCGGGCAGTCACTACAGGATTGCGAAGCAGATGCCGTCTTGATTATCGGTGACCGCGCTATGCACGTACCAGCGGATGAGTACGAAGAAATTTGGGATCTTGGTGAACACTGGGTTGATTGGACTGGTTTACCATTCGTGTTTGCAATGTGGACGGCACGTGCTGGGATTGAACAGGATCTGTCTGAGGTC
>JAYZBF010000008.1:0-12779 GCA_036338835.1 Planctomycetota bacterium | reverse complement strand
GAGGCCATCCTTTATAAAGCGAGGAGAGAAGGTCAAATCGCCATCGAGACCAACGATCGCCTTGAGCTTCTTACCTTGAACCGTCTGAGAATTCAATTGCCAATGGGAAATCGGTTTCGGTATTTCTTGTGCGTTTACAGTGCCAATTACGAATAAGAAAAGTGACAAATAACACAATTTTAATGAACGAATATTCATCAATACTACTCCAAACAGCGAGTGTTCTTTTTCCTTGGGTTCCACCGAAACAGAGTCAATCAGTTTACACTATTGCTGCTAACATAGGCATTAGACTAAATAAAACCTGAGGAGTTCAAATTAAGCGCTGCCAAATCCGTATAACGAAGGTAAACGCCGCAACCTGACTTGGAGTCAATGTGATTGTGGCTCAGGATAGGGACAATTCCACCATGGCAAATTCAATTCAGACCTTCAAAAACAGCTGACAGCTACTATTTACGTGCTAAAATAATGCGATGTCACGTTTTAATACAATTTGCCTTGTTGTCATTGCCACAATGACTTCATCTGCTATGTCGGCAGCCCCGCTGAGTTTCTCTCGTGACATCAAGCCTATCCTCTCGGACTCTTGCTATCACTGCCACGGCCCAGATGATACGGCACGAGAATCTGAATTGCGACTTGACCTGCGTGCGTCCGTTTTCGAATTAAAAGTACTCACCAATGGTGCTATGCTGGAACACCTCACTAGTAACGATCCCGACGTACGAATGCCACCTCCAGATTCAAAACGCATCCTCCGAACGGAAGATCGTCAAACCCTCATCCTCTGGATAGAGCAGGGTGCCCCTTGGCCCACCGACGACCGACACTGGGCTTTTGTTCCGCCCCAACGACCCGCCGTACCTACTTCAAAAAAGAAGGATCAGGCCGCCAACGCAATTGACCAATTTATCCATGCTAGACTTGAACAAGAAAATCTTACGCCCGCAAAAAGAGCCGACAAAGCAACTCTATTACGACGCGTGACTTTTGATCTAATCGGTCTTCCTCCCAGTAAAGAAGACCTCGAACGGTTTATTGCAGACCCGAGTCCAGCTGCTTATGAACAAGCCGTGGATCGTCTCTTAAACGATCCGCGCTACGGCGAACATATGGCACTCGATTGGCTCGAAGCCTCACGCTACGCCGACACCGATGGATATCAAAATGATCGCCTCCGTTACATGTGGGTCTGGCGAGATTGGCTCATTCAAGCAATCAATACCAACATGCCTTTCGACCAATTCGTCACCGAGCAGATGGCCGGCGACTTATTACCCAATCGCGATTTTTACACGCAAGTCGCCACTGGCTTCAATCGTAATCACCGGATCAATTCCGAAGGTGGATCCATCCCAGACGAGTGGATTGTCGAATATGTCGCCGACCGAGTAGAAACTATGGGCACCATGTTTTTAGGATTAACTTTAAACTGTTCGCGCTGCCACAACCATAAATACGACCCAATCGAACAGCGCGAGTTCTACGAATTATTTGCTTTTTTTAATAATATCGCTGAGGCAGGGTTAGGGCCTAATAACGGCAACAGCCCGCCCTTCATTGCAGTACCAGCGACATGGCCGCATTTAACAACTGCCCAAACGAAATTCATTGTTCCCGACCCTGTGAAAATTCAAGTTGTACAAACGTCCGTTCCCCGACCACAATCCGGTAGCCCGAAAACCGTTATGGTCCTGCACGAATTGGAGAATCCACGCGATACATACTTACTTAACCGAGGCCAGTATGATCAACCTGAGAAGTCTGAGAAACTAACACCCGCAATCCCTCAAGCAATCGGCGGGTGGGATCCGCAATGGCCTCGCAATCGATTAGGCTTAGCTCAATGGCTGACCAGTGCCGATCACCCACTGACCGCTCGTGTCACAATCAACCGTATTTGGCAACACTTCTTTGGCACAGGAATAGTCAAAACAAGCGAGAACTTTGGTGTTCAAGGTGAATACCCAAGTCACCCACAGTTGTTAGATTGGCTGGCAACCGAGTTCGTTGCTCAGAATTGGAACGTCAAAGCAATGCACCGATTGATTGTCACTAGCGATACTTATCGGCAATCCTCGGCGGCCTCGGCGGAACTTGAACAACGAGACCCAGAAAACAAACTGCTTGCACGAGGCCCTCGCAAACGGCTTTCCCCCTACGCCATTCGGGATGCTGCACTTTTTAACAGCGGACTGTTGGTCGAAGATGTCGGTGGACCCTCAGTCAAACCTTACATGCCCCCGCAAATTTGGAGAAGCATTTCCAATGCTGCTTACAAACAAGATCAGGGGGCCAAAATTTATCGCCGCAGCATGTATACCTACTGGCGACGAACGGTTCCGCCCCCAACAATGATGGCATTCAACGCCTCTTCTCGTGAAACCTGCATTGTCCGTAACGATCAAACTAATACACCACTGCAAGCGCTCACAATGATGAACAATATCACGTTTGTGGAAACTGCGCGATTACTTGCCCAACGCGAACTCGCAAACACATCCGTCACTGCAGCCACCCGTGTGGTATCTGGTTTCCAACGAATAACAAGCCGTAAGCCAACCAGTGATGAATTCACTGTGTTAATGAATGATTACGACGCGTATATAGCCGATTTTGCAGCCGACCTTGATTCGGCAAAAAAACTGCTCTCTATCGGCGCATCACCATATAATCAAGACTATGACATAAGCGAACTTGCAGCATTAACATTAATAATGAATACAATATTGAATCTCGATGAAGCGATTACACAAAACTAAATAATGACAACATCCGATACACAATGCGATCACCTGCGACACAACCGTCGCACGTTTCTCAACCACAGCGCTGTCGGTTTAGGTACAATCGCACTCGCTTCGTTGGCAAACGGCGAAAACAAACTCCTCGGGAGTGACACGGGGCACATCAACGCACCGCCTTTCCAGCCTAAAGCCAAACGCGTCATTTACTTATTTCAGTCTGGTGGACCTTCACAACTAGATTTATTCGATTACAAACCGGATTTACAAAAGCGTTTTGGCGAGGAAGTCCCGACGTCGATCTATCCCGCCGAACGCAAAACAACAATGACATCTGGACAGAAATCTTTCCCTGTTGCCCCCACCAGCTTAAAGTTCACGCAGCATGGGCAAGCAGGAACTTGGTTCAGTGCACCTCAACGACACGTTGCAAAAATGGCAGACGATATCTGTGTCGTTAAGAGCATGTACACCGAAGCGATCAACCATGACCCGGCAGCGACGCTATTTCAAACTGGCTCCGTTAATCCGGGCAGGCCCAGTATGGGTGCCTGGGTTAGTTATGGACTTGGCAGCGAAAACCATAACCTACCCGCGTTTGTCGCGATGACCTCCAATGGCCGCGCAAAAGCCGGACAGCCACTCTATGATCGCTTATGGGGAGCGGGATTTTTGCCCGGTCATTTTCAAGGCGTGAAATTCCGTGGACAGGGTGATCCAATTTTAGATCTCTACAATCCCAACGGCGTCACTCAAGCTCAGCGGCGACGCATGCTCGACTCGCTACGAAAACTAAACGCCGAGCAAGCCGAAAGATTCCGTGACCCCGCAATCTTAACTCGTATCGCTCAATATGAACTCGCTTTCCGTATGCAAATGAGCGTCCCCGAATTGATCAATATTAAAAGCGAAACCCAAAGTACGCTCGATATGTATGGATCGCAAGTCAAAAATGTTGGCAGCTACGCATACAATTGCCTGCTAGCTCGCCGCCTTGCCGAACGTGGTGTCCGATTCATCCAACTATATCATCGTGGTTGGGACGCCCACCTTAACGCACCTACTCAAGTCCCCACTCAATGTGCAGGCACAGATCAACCAACAGCAGCACTGCTACAAGATCTCAAACAACGTGGCATGCTCGATGATACACTTGTTATTTGGGGAGGTGAATTCGGCCGGACTGTCTATTGCCAAGGCAAACTCACAAATACAACCTACGGTCGAGATCATCATCCCAGTTGCTTTTCATATTGGCTTGCCGGTGGTGGAGTCCGCGGTGGAATGTCGTACGGTGAAACCGATGACTACAGCGTCCGTGTTGTTGAAAACCCAGTACACGTGCATGACCTACAAGCGACGATCTTAAACCAGCTGGGAATGGATCACGAACAGCTCACCTACCGATACCAAGGACGCTACTTTCGTTTGACCGATATTCACGGTAAAGTTGTTCACGATATACTCAGCTAATTTTCAAAACCTTCTAAGCAATCACAACCATGTTGAAATTCAAAAGTTTTCTGCTACGTAAATCCTATGTCGCCGTCGTCGTCATTGCTTCTGCAATGATGGTTTTGTTGGGTCCTTCTGACTCGGCTCAAGCCAAAGACAAAAGCAACGTCACTGGAACAAATTCCACCGCACAGCGCCCTAATATTCTATTCTTGTTTTCCGACGATCATGCCATTAAGTCTATTTCTGCCTACGGTGGGCCACTGGCAAAGGTTGCGCCCACTCCCAGCATCGATCAACTTGCGCGACAAGGCGCTGTGTTCCTTAATTCCTTTTGTGCCAACTCCATTTGTGGTCCTTCGCGCGCGACAATCCTGACGGGTAAGCATAGCCATAAAAACGGGTTCATGCGCAACACCGGCAAGGGCCTAGATCAAACCCAATGGACCGTCGCCAAAGAACTACATGCCAGTGGTTACAATACGGCTGTCGTCGGAAAATGGCATCTTAAAACCACACCTGTCGGCTTCGACCATTGGGAAATCTTTCCAGGGCAAGGCAGTTACTACAATCCTGTTTTCGTCCAAAAAGACGGTTCACAAAAACGGTTTGAAGGCTATGCAACGGACCTGACAACCGACAAGGCGATTAACTGGCTTGATTCCCGCGACGACAGCAAACCATTCTTTTTGATGTGCCAACACAAAGCACCACATCGTACCTTCGCACCAGCCCTACGGCACCTCAGCGCTTTCAATGATGTTCAAATCCCCGAACCGGAAACGTTATTCGACGACTACGCCAACCGCAGCAGTACGTTAGCTCGAAATCAAATGGAAATTGACCGCCATTTTGACTGGGCATATGACGCAAAAGTACGAAAGAACGAACGTGGCGACGTCGTGTTACCAAAGCCCGACAGATATGGCACGCCCGAATACAATCGTATGACCGACCAGCAGAAGCAAGTTTGGGATGCTCATTTCGGACCACAAAATCAAGCGTTCTTAGCAGATTTTAAAGCTGGTAAACTGAGTCACCAAGAAATCGTTCGCTGGAAATACCAACGCTATATGAAAAATTATCTCGGCACTGTGAAGGCTGTCGATGAAAGTGTTGGCCGCATGCTCAAATACCTAGACGATAACGGCTTAGCTGAAAATACAATCGTCATCTATTCATCCGACCAAGGATTCTTTCTTGGTGAACATGGGTGGTATGACAAACGTTGGATGTTCGAGGAATCATTTCGCATGCCATTTGTCGTGCGCTGGCCCGGTGTCGTTAAACCTCAATCGAAACCAACTGAACTGATTCAAAATATTGACTATGCTCCAACATTTTTGGAGATGGCCGGTATTGCTAGTCCTGCTGAAATCCACGGAAACTCACTCGTACCTATTATGAACGGAACAGTAAAGAACTGGCGCGAATCGCTCTACTACGCCTACTATGAGTTTGGCGAGCACGCAGTACCGCAACACTTCGGAGTGCGCTCGATGACTCATAAACTGTTCTTTTTTCCAGCCAGCAACGAATGGAATATGTTCGACTTGACAAACGACCCCCAAGAAATGGTCAATGTGTATAACAACCCAAAGTACAAGCGAGTGCAGGCTTCCCTCGAACAAGAATTCAACCGACTGCGTGTTCAATACGATGCACCCCCGTTACCTATCAAGAAATAGCCCTCACAAATGAGAAACCCAATGACCTTAGTTCAACGCATCATTGCATGCATCATTGTCGCCGCCGCAAGTACATCCTACGCGGCTGACGGTACATATACCGTTGTCGTTTCACAGCAAACCAATAAGAAAGCTGAATGGAAAAAGGTCGTGCAGACGCTCGTCGCAAAACATGAAGCACAGGTCATCGTATTTGAAGATCAAGTCGGAGATTCTCTACCCCAACTTACACAGCAGTTTCCCAAATATGTCTGTTTTGTATCCACGCCCGACGAAACCACGACTGAGTTCGTCGCTGCCGTTCATCAACTAACTCGTAAACTTGATGACGACCCCTATACCGATACCTTTTGGGGCATCTTGACTGGCTTTGATGCAGCGAACGCACTTGCCATCGCTAAGCACCGTGAACCCTTAACCATCCACAAAGTTGCATCCGGTACTGAAATTGCCTTGCAGTGTTGTACTGAAGGCTTATGGTACGACGAACTCGTAAAAAATAAACTTGTGCAAAAAAAACGCAACGCAGCTGCTCAACAACTGCGTGGTCCTGACGATACAACTGCCGCCCTAGTCGACACACTCAATCAATATCAAGCCGACTTATTTGTAACATCTGGACATGCCACGCAGGGTGATTGGATGATTGGCTTTCGCTATCGCAATGGGTTCTTTCGTAGCAAAGCAGGACAGATGTTTGGGGTGGATACAAATAAGACACGTATTGATGTCAATTCAGACAACCCCAAGGTCTACCTCCCAATCGGAAACTGTTTAATGGGTAATATAAATGGCCCCGACGCGATGGCACTTGCATGGATGAACGACGTGGGTGTCAAGCAAATGATCGGATACACCGTGCCCACTTGGTACGGATATCAGGGCTGGGGCATTTTGGACTACTTTGTCGAACAACCAGGTCGATACACGATGAATCAAGCGTTTTTTGCCAATCACCATGCACTTGTGCATCGGCTCGGCGAATCGTCTACCAGTGCTGGTGACAAACGTGGCCTTCAATTTGACCGTGATGTTGTTGCCTTTTATGGCGATCCCGCCTGGTCAGCTAAAATGGCAAATGGGCAAAATAGCTTTGAACAGACGATGAACAGTAATCGCAATAGCATGACTTTTGCAATCACGCCAAACCAAGGCGACGCGAGTTTTGATACCGTTAATAACAATGGTTCGCAACGAGGAGGGCGACCATTTGTGGGGTTTTTTGATCAACGTATAAAAAACACCAAAATCACTCGTGGACACGAGCTAAATCCTATCGTTACTGATAATTTTATTCTTGTACCGCGACCTCAAAAATGTGACCCTACTCAAGAATATAAAGTGACATTCACATTCGAAATAATGGACTGAGGTATTTCTCACAAGAGTAACACTGTTGTCGCCCCACCCTTTGACGATCTATACCCTTACCTATGACCAAGTTTTACCCATCGTCACCAATAGCTTCTACCGGGATCATGCTGGCCAGCGTAATTGCGCTATCGTGTTTTCAATTGTCGGTAGAAGCGCAAACTCGGAATGCTGAAGCGTCAAAAACGTTTCGCAAATCCACTCAACCCTTACTCAATAAGTATTGTGTGAGTTGTCATAACCCCGACGACCTGACTTCTGGGATTCGCGTTGACCACTTAGATGGCTCTCTACCGGAAAAACGGATGCGATTATGGGATGCGATTTATCATCAAATAAAATCAGGGAAAATGCCACCTGAGGATGAATCGCAACCTACCGCCGCAGAACGACAGTTATTACTAACATGGATTCAGAAGAATCTAACTACTGCTCGAAACCGGGATCGCGAGTACAACGGCGCAATTCGTCGACTCACCGTAAGCCAGTATCAAAACACATTACAAGATTTACTCGGCCTCGATGAAAACCTAGCCAACGGATTACCACCCGACGCAAAATCCAAGGATGGATTTCTAAATAATCAACAAACTTTGTTGTTATCACCGTTGTTGATTGAATCTTATTTCAACATTGCAGAGCGGGCCTTAGATCGTTGTATCGTCGACGAGACTAAACCTCCGGTCATCCAGAATTTCCGGATGGATCTAGGGAAGAGCGTTAATCAGAATCCCTATCCCGACAATTTGATTCTGGGCGCTTTGAGTACACTGCTGCCCAACGCTGATTTCCAAGTCACCGAGTTGAATCCTAGCAAATCATTTACCTATGAACCATTTAAGATGCAAACTGCCTTTAAATTCATCGAAGGCTATCAGGGGAATTCCACAGTCCGCGGTTGGCGAGAATACGACAGTATTTATCATGCGGTTTTTGCCTGCATGCGTGGAACGAATGGGTACCCTGATGGACTTCTTGCTTACCAGAGCGTTGAAGACGGTTTGTTATTGCGACCGGCCATCCCCAGTGCGGAGTTGTTCCAAATCGAAAGTACGTATGGGCCGAAGGCAAATTTCAAGATTTCCCTGCGAGAGTTGCCAGACGACGGGAATTTCCGTATCACCGTGAATGCAGCCCGCTATGACGAGCCCCTGCTGCTGGAATCGAACAGTCTCCCTCAAGACGAATCCTCAACAGATGCGATCACGATCACATCCCTTGCGGAACCCCAAGTAGTTTCCATAGACACGGCAGGGATCTATCAGGCGGACATCTACGTTACGCCACCTGCCAAGAATATCGTCAAACCCGATGCCTCCAAGTTGAATGTTGGTTTAATCGGAGCCTGGCAACTGGACCAAAACACGCATTCAACGCCAAAACGTGACGAGCTGCAGGGGCAAATACAGGGAGGTGCGCAATATGTGGCTTCGCCATTTGGTCAGGCAATCTCGCTCGATGGTAACGACGACTGTGTTGTTGTGAAACGTAATGATTCGATGAATGTAGGAACAGAAGATTTCTCCGTAGCTGCTTGGATTCGACCCACGCAATTAAGACAGGGAGGGATTGTCTGCCTCGGTAAATACAGTTGGACGCACGGCTGGTATCTGGACATGCCCAATAATCAGGGGGTGTTGAGGATTGAAACGGCGGGACCCAATAACCAGTCCAATGGCACTGTTGCCTCACGGCCCGGCATCATTCGAGTCAATACATGGCAACATGTCGCGGCTGTCGTACGTCGAGGTACCAATCAAACCAACCTGTATGTCAACGGATATTTAGTGGCTACTGGGACAATCAATGATGGCAATCTGGACAATCGATCGGTGCAACTGCATATTGGACGCATTCAGGAATCGAAGTTGTTTCAGGGTGATATCGACGATGTTCACATATACCGTCGGGCGTTAGACTTGTCCGAAATCCAAGCCCTCGTGGAACCGGGCCGAAGTTTGATTCAGCCTCCGATTGAAAAACCAGCCAGTTTGACATTAAAAATGGGCAACCGACAATTTTCAGCAACGCTAAATCAACCTGCCTTCATGGCCTTACGTATCGGAGCAGGCCCTTTGCCGGTGGCAGTACAATATGCCGGTGGTGCGGCTCCCCATCGTCTGGTCCTCACACGACTACATGCCACACATCCCCTGGCAGAACAATTTCGTACGTTTGAAAAACGAGCACCTCACATCGGGGTCCACGTCGGACTACGCCGCGATTGCGGCAGCACACTGGCGCCCGTTGGAAAACCACAAACTGCCAAATCGACCATTATCCAACCCTACGTTTTTGAAGGTGCCATTAGAAATTTCCCCAGCCCAGACGTGGAAAAAGACAATGTCAATTATCTAGCCGGAATTCGTGAGATTGGCGTACGCAGTGAATACACCGACGGACGGGACATGCCGCGTTTGCTGATCCAATCCGTTGAGTTCGAAGGTCCTTTTTATGAGACTTGGCCACCGGCAACGCACACCAATATCTTTATTGCATCAAACCACACCGACCAACCCAAAATATACGCTCGTGAAGTGATTGAAAAATTTGCGTCACGCGCTTTCCGGCGTCCGCTGACAAATGCAGAATTGCATTCGCTGATGGCGATCTGGGAACAATCCTTTCAAGACAATCAAGATTTCACACAGAGTATCAAAGATGCACTCTTGATCGTGCTAACGTCACCGCAGTTTCTATTTTTAATTGAAAACAGCAATACACCTAAACCAGAACCTATCAGCGAGTATGAACTTGCATCCAAACTTTCTTATTTCCTCTGGAACCGAGCACCCGACGATCGGCTGCTTGAACTTGCGGTTACCAACACTCTCACGCACTCTCTCGCAACCGAGACAAACCGACTGATTCAAGATTCGCGATTTAGTGAATTCGCTGCTGAATTCACAACTCAATGGTTGGATCTCGACAAACTAGCTGTGGTGGAAATAGATCGGAAGCAATATCCTAATTTGACGCGTGATACCAAAGTTCAACTTGGACAGGAACCGATCCAATTTCTACAGTATTTAATCCAGCACAATCTTCCATTGCGGAATCTGATTCGGTCAGACTTTATCATGGCCAATGAAACCGTAGCAAGTTATTACGGACTCGGTGAAAGCACGGAAAGCGGATTTGAATTTCTTCCGCTATCACACGCCAGCGAACACTTAGGCGGGATTCTTTCGCAAGCCGGAATATTAGCCGGCTTATCCGACGGCCGAGAATCTAATCCCGTTAAACGTGGTGCATGGGTCGCCCGTAAGATCATTGCCCGACCGCCCGCTGACCCACCCCCAAATGTACCTGACCTTGAACAAGACAATTCCAATCTCACACTGGCCGAACGATTATTTCAACATCGTAATCAAGCTGGTTGTATTAAATGCCACCAAGGGATCGATCCCTGGGGTTTACCTTTTGAAACTTTTGACGCCGGAGGGTTATTTAAAACTGCTGGAAAAATTGAAAGTCAATCAACATTACCAGACAAGACGATCGTCGATGATTTGGACGGTTTGAAACAATACCTTGTTAATAAACAGTTGGATCAAGTCGCCTTTAGTTTCCTAAAACATTTAACCAGTTACGCTATCGGACGCAGTCTCAGTTACAATGAACTTGTCGAACTAAAAGAAAACCAACTAGAATTACAAGCGTCGGGCTACCGGATGCAGGATCTATTCCGATTCGTCATCACTAGCGAGTTGTTTCTGAATAACTGAACGTTGATAGGATTTTCTCATGAGTTAAATACAAAAAATAGATCGCCGTAGCGTTCTCAAAGGGATCGCCGGTACCACCCTAGTCTTACCAATACTTGAAGCGATGGGTGACGACGTTGTGAAACAAACACCACGCCGTTTTTGCGCCATTTATACGGCCAACGGCATGTCTCTGCCGCGTGAAGCCAACAAAATTGACGACTGGCGGTGGTTTCCACAACAGACTGGAAGTGATTTCAAATTCGGTGAATCGACCAAGCCCCTAAGTCATTTCCGAAACCAATTGAGCTTTATGGGTGGATTGCAACATGCATCCGGCATCAAATCGGACCCTCACGTCTGTTCTGACATGTGGCTTACCGGAGCACCTCTGCATAATCCCAAACCAGGCACTTATAACAGCGTCGGACTGGACCAAGTCGTTGCTCAACATACCAAACAATATTGTCGACAACCCTCACTGGTACTGTCGATTGATGCGGGCGTCGGATTTCTGTCTCGTACAGGAACAATTTCATACAACGCACAAGGCAATCCGATTCCAGCCGAAAATAACCCTCGCAGAGTATTCAACCGTCTATTCCGAGGAGACAAGTCGACGCTTGAGGCAGAACGAACAAATCTGAAAAAACATATCCGATTAGTCGACGCTGTTTTAGAGAATGCTAAAGCGTTTAATAAGAGACTGGGGAAATCCGACCGAGCTAAAATGGAACAATATCTGACATCGCTCGATGAAGTAGAATCGCGACTGATCGCGTCAGAAAAATGGATCGACATCCCTGTCAAAAAACAGGATTACTCCCACCTAAATTTAGACGTCACTACCGAGGGCGAACCGAGCGAATATTATCGAAACATGTTTGATTTGATCGCCCTCGCATTTGACGCTGATATTACTCGCAGCGTGGCTTTCATGCTGAATCGCGAAGATGGGATGGGAATCAGTGATACCTTCCCGCTTAAACTTGGATTATCCAGTACCCACCATCAGTTGTCCCATGCAAATGATAAGAATGGACAGTTGAATTTTGCCAAGTATGATCATTTTCTGAGTCAACAACTCGCTTACTTCTTTAATCGCCTTGAGCAGTTCAAAGACCACAAGGGTTCAGTACTTGATAATAGTATCGTGCTTTATGGAAGTGGTGCGAGTACCACTCATAATCCACGTAACTTACCAACACTCGTGGCTGGTGGGGCTAACATGGGACTTAAGCACGGCACGTATTGGTCTCAAGCTGCAACGCCGATGGCCAATTTACACTTGAGCATTCTACAATCCATGGGAATCGAGCAAGAATCATTTGCCGACAGCACAGGCACGTTAAGCGATTCGATATTCTCAGTTTAGATGGTAACTACGGGGGATTCTATCTGTGAACATGCACCGACGCAGCTGGATTAAATCAAGCACAGTGGCATCCGCAGGAATTCTCACGTCACTACTGCTGCCTCACGATCTGCAAGCTGCGGGTCGACCGACTCGAAAATGGGCCATCAAGCCTGGTAACAGTATGCGATTCGGACTCGTAACCTATCAGTGGGGAAAAGACTGGGAGTTGGATACCCTACTTGCGAACTGTCAACTAACCAAGGTTCAGGGGGTGGAACTTAGGACAACCCACGCGCATGGTGTTGAGCCGGATCTGAACAAAGATCAACGCCAGGCAGTACGGCAGAAATTTACGGACGCTGGAGTCGTTTTGGTCGGTTTCGGCAGTAACGAACGATATTACAACCCAGATCCGAACGGGGTCAAAAAGGCGCTCGATAGTACCAAGCAAATC
>JAYZBF010000007.1:0-5528 GCA_036338835.1 Planctomycetota bacterium | reverse complement strand
AGTATTTTGTATCGCCGATTTCTATTCGGTGTGGGTGTTAGTCGGTAGGGTGGTTACCAACTGCAGTTGAGTAAGTTCCGGCAAACAGCGATAGCGAATCGACTGCAGACCGCTAATGCCACGCGTCACATGCATAGTCGTCTCACGTTGATAAAAAATACCACTCGCATATCTTACGCCGTAACGACTAGGAGTCACGATTGGACCGACAAATGGGACGCGAATTTGCCCGCCATGAGCATGCCCGCCCAGCATGAGATCAAATCCATGATTCTGCCCCCAGCCAAATAAGTCTGGTGTATGTACCGCAGCTAATCGCAAGGCAGTTTCCGTGGTCGGGATCACTGGCACGGCTCCAATCCAAGGTTGTTCGTTTCCGGATAACAAAACCTGATATCCTTGAACCTCTCGGATTACCGATTTTCCACCTAGGTCAATACACCCCGCCCGCGCCATCGCCTGCCGAACAACATCTCCGTTTTGATTACGAATATCATGGTTCCCCAATACGTAATACACGTTCCCTTGATCTGCAATTATTGAAAACAACTCCTCGATCCACGGCAGTAATTCGGGGTTATCAATAATATCTCCTGTTACTATTACCAAATCAGAATTTAGGCTGACAACGCGTTCCATCAAGAATTCAAAATACGCTTTACCTAACTTTCCCGTCAGGTGCAGGTCTGAAAAGTGTGTAATGGTCATTCCATTGAGCGCCGCTGGCAATCGTTCCATTAAAATCGATTTAACATTCACCTCTAATTTTTGTACTTCATTCCATTTAAATCGAGACCAGCGGACACCCTCGGACACGAGATCCGCATTAACTTCCGCTTGTACATCAATACAACACCGCTGCAGTAACGACCAGCGGGATTCACAGCGATCTTGCCACACCTGAAAGACCCGCAATGCAGCGGTTACAACGAGGACGGCCGTAACCACCGTGTAATACCCAACATTTTCCAAAATCTGCGAACGCACCAACAGTAGAGGTGCTGCCAATCCTGAGCCACCTTGATCTGGATGGTATGAAATCCAAGCACTTGCTGGATAAACGCAGCCGACGAATGCCCCTAAGTAGATAAACTTCTTAACAACACGTTCCCAGCGGTATTCAATTCCGGATCCTTGCAGACGATTCATTGCAATCGTACATAGGGCGACATGACCGAGCATTGCGACCATGTAAATCAGGCAATTCAGCAGCAAAGTGGTGAACATTTAAGAATTCGGACCGGATGCCGACGTCGAACTTCCGTGCAATTTAAGAACGGTCTCGATAACGTCTAAGAGTTGGACGAGGCGAAACGGTTTATACAAAACAGCATTCGCATGCAATCCGGCTTGTCGCGCTTTGACAATCGAATGGCCCGGGTCGTAGCCGAAGCCAGTCATCAGAATAAGTGGGACGACGTCCAACATTTCCTGTAACCGCAACATCAATTGATAGCCGCTGAAATCCGGCAATCCAATATCGGAAATTATCGCATTGTAGCTTTCATTGCCGTCGGTGTTGCGAACCATATAGACCGCTTCGCCTCCGGTCTCAGCAGTCTCGACAATACAACCGAAGCGTTCCAATAAGGAATGGGCATCGTTACGCACCGATTCATCACTGTCGACAACCAACACTCGTTGTCCAACTAAGAACGGATGACGCTCGATCGCCACGCCCGAGGGAACTGCTTCCGCTGGAGCCATGTCCTGACCAATCTTATGAATCACTTGTCGCACATCCCGCGCGTTGCGCAAAATTCGACGCAATCGCTGTTCAACTTCCGGCGCGTGACCAATATAACATTCCATCACGTTAACCGCATCATTGAGAATCTTATCTATCGGCAGGGCGACCTCACGGTGGATTGCCTCGACACTTTTTTGAGCAGCATTCGTCTTTTGAGCTACTAATAAATCAAGCGTATTGAGCGCCATGGCGATGTTGCGAACGAACAGTTCCAAAAAGTGCATGTCACTTTCTGAAAAGGAATCCTCTTCGGGGCTCTCGACATTAAACGTGCCAATCACAACGGATTGCCATTTCAGCGGTACAGTCAAAGAACTCTTGGCACCACTGAACGATTGAATAAATAGGGGGTCGTTCGCTACGTCCTCGACCAAATAGCTTTCGCCAGTCGCAGCCACATATCCAGTCACTCCATTGGCATGCTTACTGACTACCAATGAACGTTCGGCAGCTTCTTGGTCGATTCCGGCAGACAACAATCCTTGCAGTTTACCCGTCCCTTGGTCCAACAAGCGAATTTCCACATAATCATAAGCTAAGATGGATTGCGTGTAGTGCAGGATATTTGATTTCAGCAATTCAATTCGGTCTTGCACATCCATATGGAAGACTTCTTCAGGCGACAAGTTCGACAACTCAACTCCCGCTTCATGAATTGCATTCAATTTTTGTCGATATCGTTCATCCGAAGTCACATCCTGAACAAACACCAATATTTCCAAAGGCTCGCCAGAATCTACAGAATCTACAGAATCTGATACGGCATCGGAATCGTTCATCAAGTTGGCTTGCACGCGGTAGAACTGTTCCTCTTTCGATTTAAACAAACATCGCGCTGCACGTGTTGATTTGATTGTTTTCAGACATGGGCATTTCATTCCTCCGATAATCTCTCCACCACCTATGGCATCATAAAGATTAAGGCCGACTGCATTTTCGCACTCGGCCCAGGTGTTTAGTTGTTGGTTTGCCCATAAGACATTCTGTTTTTCATCGACGATCGCTACTCCCTGTGGGATTTGCTGTGTCGCCCGAATCAAGTCACTGATTTCACTTAGATTCGAACCATCGCCACTGCGACCCATAAAGACACCGTCAAAACACTGCTCCCGCATGAGACGGCGAGCGTCGTTCCAAGTCGCGGCGACTTCTAGATCTGCCGCTTTACGCAAATTCTCCGCTACTGACGATTCAGCTTCTGCGGTTGATCCTACGACTAATATTTTGACACGTTCAGTCAACACTCAACTCCACGGTTACGGCGTCTTACCCGAGTGAGAATTTCCACCAAATCAATGAAATGGAGGCTTCTCTAACATCGACTGCCATAAAGTGAAAAATCCACTAATATTCGCTTAGACTTACCGTTGCGGTAACTTTACAACAACGCTTACCGCTCTAAGCAACCTCCAGGGCTATTTGTTTCTTTATACTCTCGCTGACAAGCGCCTCAACTACTCGACTGCAAAAAAAAACACCAAATATCATATTTTTACTTCCTGCTCGTCATAACCCGACTCTGAGCAATGATTCTTGTTGCCACCACCACTGTTTAGGCGATAAATGGTATAGCCTCTTTTTATTTCCCTCATCCAAAAACATCATCACGCCTGCACTGGTCAATCCATGTTAAAAGCGCTAATACTCGGACTCGCAATTTCATGCCTACTGCTAGGCATCGAATGCTTAGCCGTAGACCATATCAAACTCGCTCAGGCTGACTCCCGAATAGTTGTCATTCCGGAAATATTTGGTTGGTTGCTGATTGGCATTGGCAGTAGCACAACCCTGTATACATTAATCAACCGATCCTCGTCACCGGCAAGCACTAACGTCGACTTTTATACCACTGCAGATACCGACGACGCTTCGGATTCACAGCACCAATGGGACACCACCGACTATGACCTAACGGAACATTATGCCGATGATGAGCACGAGGAATATGATACCTACGATGAAGAAGACTACTTCGATACCGACGAGGAAGATGAATCCAACCCGGAGTTTGATCTTGAAAAATTCAATCAACAATTTGATATCGACGAGTTGCTTGAAGAATAGCTAACTCAGGGCTAATTAGAACATCGTCATGGTACAATTCCGGTATCAAAGTCAACCATCGAATACCAGCAAATAAAATGGCCAAACTTCCCACACCAGCTGACCACCCGACTGCAGACGTCATCATCTATGATGGCGAGTGTCAGTTCTGCATACAACAAGTCCAGCGTCTGTACCGCTGGGACGGCAAAAACCGATTAGCTTTTATCTCGCTGCATGACCAGAGTGTGGCCGAAGACTATCCCGATCTAAGTCACGAAGAGCTCATGCAAGCAATGGTGCTTGTCGACCAAAAGAACCAACGGCACCACGGCGCGGCAGCCGTCCGCGTAATTTCTCGCAGGCTGCCTCGACTATGGATCCTAGTTCCGTTGCTGCATATCCCTTTTTCCATGCCTTTATGGCGACGGGGCTATAAATGGTTAGCCAAACGTCGCTACGGCCTCAAATGCGACGACGGCAATTGCGAAATCCATTAGCATCAACAGCACTGTCGGCTTCGAACGTAAATGGTTTTCGGATGCACCCGAGAAACGGCTGAGGTTAGCCTACGCGAAATACTCAACGGCATTACGAAAAATGGCCATGCCAGCGCCTTCGTCTTGCAGCCCTTCACGCGTCCAACGCGGATGCTGAGTGCCATCAATAAATCGCTCAGGGTGCGGCATCAAACCGAATACGCGTCCGGATGTATCACACACACCCGCCACATTTAATTCAGCACCGTTTGGGTTATCCGGAAATCCGGCCGCATCTTCTCCAGCGGGCGTCGTATACGCCAATGCTAATTGACCGTTGCTCGCCAAACTTGCAGCAACTTGCTCGCCATCCATCACGAACCGCCCTTCAGCATGAGCAATCGGCAAATATATTTGGTCCAGTCCCCGAAAAAATACACACTTGTCCGACGTCGTCTTTAAATGAACCCAACGATCTTCGTAGCGACCATGGTCATTCCAACACAGCGTCGCAGGCGGATCACCGTTTTCATTATCATCTAGCAAAATTCCGGACTTAATGAGTACTTGAAAGCCATTGCAGATACCCAGCAACAGTTTATCACTCGTTTTGAACTCCTGCATCAAATCCGCTAAATGATTGCGCATCTGGTTGGCCAGAATCCGGCCAGCCGCAACATCATCACCGTAGCTAAACCCACCCGGTATGCAGAGTATTTGAAAATCCTTGGTCAAATCAGGGTTTTCAAGAATTCGATTAATATGAATCCGCTGTGTCTCCGCACCCGCCCGCTCGAAAGCATGTGCGGTTTCAAAATCACAGTTCGTACCAGGTGCACGTAACACTAAAACTCGTGGTGTTGCCATTTTTCTCTCTGCTTAAATCTAATTGGACTCAACGGCCGAGCGCCGCGCAATCTACCACCGTAGCGGTGACTGCCAAGCTTCTTTCAATTCCGCAATTGGTAAACTCACAGCAACGGCGTCGTTGCGTGAGATTGACAACTGCTCTGTCTGGTTGACCGTCCCCAGCAACTTACAAACTACGTGGGACATTATCGCTTCAAATGCTTCTTGATTTTCAGGTTTTACTTCACAGACAAACCGTGTGTTGGATTCCGAAAACAATTTTACAACCAACTCGGCCTCGCCATCGAACTCGCCATCTGTTTCTACATTGGCCAAATCAACGTTTGCACCTAATCCCCCAGCAAACGCCATTTCGGCCAAGCCAACCGCTAATCCGCCTTCGCTCA
>JAYZBF010000006.1:0-5534 GCA_036338835.1 Planctomycetota bacterium | reverse complement strand
TTCGCTGCGGACAAACTCTCGGTGATCATCTTCAGCGTCTGGATTTGTTAACAGTGGTATCAGGGTACGTCCTTGCATATAGTCTGGTTGCTCGATTCCAGCAAGTTCAACGATTGTTGAAGTTAGATCGAGAAGTTCGACGAGTGCATCTCGCCGAACATTTTGCAGGAATCTTCCGGGACATGAAAAAATAAGAGGAACACGAACAAGGCCCTCGTAGAAACGACACCCTTTCTCGAGCAGTCCGTGATCTCCGAGAGATTCACCATGGTCACTGGTAAAGATGATGATGGTGTTATCGAGTTGATTCGTGTCGCGCAAGTGTTCAATGATACGCTGTAATTGATCGTCAATTTGTTTGATCATGGCATAATAGTAGGCCTGCATTTGTTTAGCATTATGGCCAATTGGCGTTTTCGGATCCCCCTGAAAATCTATTGCGGCTAATCGTGCTTGTTGCTCGAGATCCTTGGGCTGAAAATAGGGTCCAGGCATCTGTTCCGCATCAAATTGGTCGGCGTAGAACATCGGTGGAATAAACGGTGGGTGTGGATCATAAATATTGACGCACAACATCCAAGGTTGGTTAGCGTTTTGCATGTCTGACTTGGCGTCATTTGCAGTGAACTCAATTGCACATTCAGTTGCCCAACGAGTTTGATGCATTGCTGGATCCACCCGTTCTGGGCTATTCCGCATTGCATCTAAATCACCACCTTGATCGCGCACCCAGTCTGCATAGTGATGGCCAGATTCCCAGTCGTCGCGAGGTGCGTGACTAAACTGCCAATAGGTCATGCCATCGTCGAGGCGTGGTTCGGTGCGGTGTCCGGAACTTGTTAGATGAAATTTTCCAATATTTCCACAACGATAGCCAGCATCAGAAACGAGTTTGGTAATTAGCGGTGGGAATCCGGGAAAGGTGTCGTTTCCATTCCGTGTGTTATGTACACGCGCAGGGTACAAACCGGTCAAGAAACTTGAGCGACTCGGGGGGCAAATTGGACTTTGGCAATACGCGTGTGTAAATGCGACGCCGGACGCAACCAACTTGTCGATGTTTGGTGTGTCGACCTGTGGATTGCCCAAGGCACCGATCGTGTCGAATCGTTGTTGGTCAGTGCAGTACCAGAGGATATTAGGACGCGTAGAATCCATGGCAATCTTTAAACCTATTCGGAAATGGATCGTCTGACGATTTTTTCGTCAAAGTAATTGATATGCATTCCGGCGTCGACAACGATGGTTTGTGCGCAGATTCCGGAAGAGCGCGGACTGAGCAAAAACGCAGCGACATTTGCTGCTTCTTGCGTTTCAACGGCAGTACCTCGAGGGATAACCTGTTCGGCGTAAAGATAGGATTCAACGTAACCGGGAATGCCGGCAGACGCTGATGTTTTTAGTAAACTTGGTCCGACTGCATTAAAGCGTACATTTGAGAAACTACTAAACGACTTTGTGAGAAAAGCCAATGAGGAATCGAGTGCGGCTTTAATCGGAGCCATGAATCCATAATTTTCGCTCGCCATTTTGGTGGTGGAGATGGAAATCGACACCACGGCAGCGTCGTTAGCGAAAAGATCTTTCAGTGCATTGGATACTGCCATCAAGGAAAAACAGCTGATGTCCACCGCGCGTAAAAATTGTGACTTACTCGTCGCGTGAAAGGGCTTTGGACCATCTTCATAATCGGCAAATGCAATCGAATGGACTAATCCGTCGATCATTGGATGTGATTCTGCTAATGTTGCCCGGAGAGTTTCAATTTGCTCGGGAAATTCTACATCGCATACGTAGATCGGATGTTCGCCAATTAGTTTTTGTAATTCTTCGCGTCGCTTGTCGCTGCGAACAACATATACAGGCAGGCCGCCAGCTTCATAGATCGTTTTACCAATGTGGTAGGCGACACTCTTGCGGTTAGCAACGCCCATGATAACGATGGTTTTATCTTCAAGTTGAAGGAATGCCATTGTGTGTTCTTTGATGGTTAAGGGTAATGTCTTATTTCGATTGAACTTTGAAGCTGCTTAGGTTTGCGGGTCGGCGATCGTACAGGCGAAATCAAATCGAGTAGCCAGCTTACCGTCCACGGTGACCCGTGCCGTCAAAAAATACGCAACTTGTACTTGGTCTGTAAGGGTCACTTCAATTTCAACGGTATCACCAGGTTTTACGATCTTCTTGAATTTAACATTATTCAGTCGAGTCGCAACAGGAACTTTACCACTTAGCTCATCGCCTGATTCAATACCCGTAGCAGCGCGGATAATCTCCGCGAGCAACACAGCACCTGCTTGCATCCCAACTTCGCACAATATAACTCCGGGCACGATTGGTTGATCGGGATAATGGCCTTGAAAAAAGAACTCATCGTCCCGAAATGTCTTTTTGCAGCTGATTGTGGTATCGGTCTGCGATACCACTTTGTCAATCAACAGCATGGGTGCGCGATGGGGAATAGCAGCTTGGATTTGTTCGATGGTCATTGGGTAATTTGTAGAATGGTTAATGAGAAGGAAACAGCGGTTTAGTGTTTTGAATTACGGCCACCTTCTGTGGGGGACGCGTTTCAGCATGAAATCACTTCATTAATTGAGCATCCACGTCATTGGAAACGATAACGCCATAGTTTATTGCACCGAGCCAGCCGGACATAATGATGCCAACGCTACCGGCATGATACAGCCCTTTGATTTGTTCGGGCAAGCCCCGACTGACCGCAAGGCCTTCAAATTTAGTCCCGAAACTAGCTCCGTTTTGATGTTGCGTGTAATGGGCAAAAGTACGAGGCGTAGATGCTTCGGCAAAAATGACTCGCTCCCGCGCGTTGGGGACGTATTTTTCGAGTGCTCCGAGGGTGGTGTCGATAAGTTCTTCTTTACTTGCTTTGTATGTCTCCTCATCCAGATGCTTCCAGTCTTCCCAGTTGGCATTGGTGCTGGACACAATTAAGTGCCGCGGATTCGCATGTGGTCTAGTACTGGGATAGTAAAATGAAAATGTCCGACTAGTAATATCGCGGCTCAGTAAAAGATCTGTCTCGAATCGTTCGGCAGTTGAGCTGAAGAGCAGGTCGCCCGTTGCGGGATCAATGGAATCGTTTTCGGCAAGCGCCATATAGACTTGTGTGCTGGAATTGTTTAGTCGCACATTTCGCGCGTCATCGATGTAATCTTTATCAAATACTTCTTCTCCGACCATTTTGAAGATTGTCGTCAGTAAATTGGCATTTGAAATTACACTGCGGCAGCGAATTGTGCGATCGTTGACTTCCACGCTTTCAACAGCACCACGTCGAGTATTAATTTTCTTTGCGTCGCACTTGATTCGCACATCCACGTTATTGCCTTTTAATTCGTCATGCATCATGTTGATGAGCATATCGGTTCCACCTTGGAAGGTGTAAACTCCGTTTTTCATGAAGTTAGAAAACACAATTCCGTAGGTGATTGCGGGATCTTCTAATGTTGATCCATTGGCATACGTAATGGGTTCCATCAATAACCGGATGATATCGTGGCGACCGGGGAAGAATTGTTCAAACAATTCGCCCGTGGTCATTTGTTGCTCGTCATAAAAATTCATGTTCCGTGCTGTATCAAAAAACTGCGTCACGGTTTCAGGTTCGACTCCGAATTGACTTGATAACAGTTCCGTGAAACTTTCACGGTCGTAGGGTGTCGTTAATGAGAATTGCGGATTATCAAACCGTACGCCCAATAGTGGAATAATACGGTCCGCGATTTCTTGGCTCCAATAACGACGGCAGCTTTTTTTCATGCCGAATGGAAACCCGTGTAGTGAGACATCAAATATGTGACCACTGGGCCGTTTGAACCAAGTTGCCATTCCGCCCAGTTTGTAGTGTTGCTCGATGAGCAACACTTGGTACCCTGCCGATCCAAGAATATTGGCGGCGGTAAGACCAGCCAAACCACTGCCAATGACGATCACGTCGTATTCGTCTTGGACTCCGGCAAGAAAATCTTTAGGCATGTGAATTAATGGTCTGAATTAGGTTATCGAACACTCGGTAGTTGCGAATACCGCCGAGGTTACATTCTACTGCATTTTGGTTTTAGCGTTAGGGTGATAGCGGAAGCGAGAGTCGCTTAATTTCCGCTCAGCAAATGATGATTTGCCATGGAGATACCGCTGATAATGGAACCGACGATTCCCACGAACCCTTGGTCCGTACCACATAAGAAGAGGTTCTTGAAATTCGTCGTACCGTCAAACCACTTACGCGTTGCGCCATAAACGGCACCGTTGTCGTGTGAAGTGAATCGCTGTATTGTTTGAGGTGTAAACATATCCGTATCGATGGTGTGTTTGCGGTAATCCGGTGCGAATTGGGTAGCGGAATCTACCACTTTGTTAAACCAGAATTCCTTCTGTTTGTCGTAGTCGTCTTTGTTTAGGTTTTTCCAACGATTAAAGTCCGCTAGTGCGGTAATTCGCATGATCCCATCGGGGAGTTCACCATCGGATGCATCATAGCAATAATTGTTAGGCGTGCAGATAACGCCGGTGCGTACATCACAAAGATCATCAAGTGGTCGTTGCCAATGGAATTTGTCCGAGTCATTGAAGAAGATAATCGTCTTATCGTGCCCTAAATCCAAGGGGTACGTGTCGAGTGTCGAGATAGCTTCAATGAATGACAATTGACCTGTTTTGTGAACGTGGGTTATGTCTTCATCGTCACACAGTCGGAATGTTTCAACGGCGCCGACACTACTTAAGATGTTCTTTGCGGAAATCTCGTCACCGCAATCCAAAATGACACCCACGGCGCGGCCGGCATCGATTTTAATCTGTTGGACTCCAGTTCTTAGTTTTAGTTCGCCACCTAGTTCGCGGAATTTGCGAACTAGCTTTCGTAAGATCAAGCGGACACCATCAAAGGGCCGCGCTAAGCCTTCTAGGAATAGGGCGCGGAACATAATGCAAAATTGCCCGTAGTCCATGTCATGTTCACGGGGGTTACCGTACCACATCACTGGACACAAAATCATTTCGATCAACAGTGGGTCGGTGATAACCTGAGACAATCGTTCGCGGGTCGACATTTCAAAATGACTTTGCTCAAGATCATCGTAATCGACGAGCGAGTCCATCAGCTTTTCGAAGTTATCAATTTGATTAGGGAAGGCGCGAGCGACTTCACTTCGCAGTAGATCGATATTGTTGTCAAATGCGAGTTCGACATTGGGAAACGAAATGGATGATATTAGCTGTGGCGACAATCCAAAATCGTCCCACGTTAAACGCAGTTGTCGTAACAGTCGAGCAAATGGGCCGCGGCGTGTTCCGCGCGGTGTGAAGTTGGTGACGGCATGCAAGCCGACATCGTAGTTACGGCCACGGAGCCGATAAAATGAATTCAATCCGCCGATTGTGTTATGGCGTTCGAGAATACAGACCTTTTGATCATAGTACGCTGATCGGATACCGGCGGCTAAGCCAGACATGCCTGCGCCAATAATGATCGAATCGTACACGATTAAGCCGATATGTCTTTCATCTTA
>JAYZBF010000005.1:0-12714 GCA_036338835.1 Planctomycetota bacterium | reverse complement strand
AGTTGAAGTTGCGGTCGCCGGCGCTAGTATCAGTGTAACACGTGCCGGTGCCCAGACGTCATTGCCGACGGTTGAGGAATTAGCCCAAATTACGTCCACGACTTAATACCAATCGATGCCACGATTGACCGTAGTATTGCGATGTTGCAGGGGGCGACTTAGAATCAACTGTCAGGGAATCGCACTTTCTATTTAGCTATCCACTTAATTGCTGCTCTATGACAGACATGAAACCACAGCCTAAAAATGTCGTCGTGCTAGGCGCCACGGGCAGTATTGGTTGTAGCACACTTGAAGTTATCGCAGGTTGTTCAGGTCGCTTGCAAGTGGTTGGGCTAACCGGTCATACAAACGTAGAATTGCTACAGCAGCAGGCACAGCAATGTCAATGTTCACATGTCGTGGTTACCGACACGAAGCGAGCGGAGCTGTTTGACCAGAGTGTTCTGTCGGATGGGACCGCATTTGGTGTTGGCCCAGCTGCGATTGAATCGTTGGTTTCGCGAGACGAAGTCGACGTTGTTGTAACGGGCATTGTTGGCAGTGCGGGATTGCGTGGTACTTGGGCGGCACTGCAAGCGGGTAAAACAGTCGCTTTAGCAAACAAAGAGACATTGGTAATGGCGGGCGCCCCTGTGATGGCGTTGTCGCGCGATCGTAACGCTCCAATTATACCTGTGGATAGTGAACACAGTGCGATTTTTCAGGCATTACAGAGCGGGAGCCGCGAGGAAGTCTCACGGCTGATATTGACGGCCAGTGGTGGACCGTTCCGCGATTATTCTACAGAACAACTCGCAAACGTAAGCGTACAAGATGCATTGGCCCATCCTACCTGGGAGATGGGGCCTAAAATTACGGTTGATTCTGCGACAATGATGAATAAAGCCTTAGAGATCATTGAAGCACGCTGGTTGTTTGACCTACCGGTGGAACAAATCGATGTAGTGGTCCACCCGCAGTCGATCGTGCACTCGCTCGTTGAGTTTGTAGACAGCAGCGTACTCGCACAAATGGGCGTGGCCGATATGAAGTTGCCAATTCAATACGCATTATCCTACCCGAATCGGTGGCAGGGTCCTGCCGCAAAACTGGATTTTACGGTACCGTTTAACTGTGAGTTTTTCCCACCCGACTACGAACGCTTTCCGGCTTTGTTGCTGGGACGCGAGGTCGCGGGTCGTGGAGGTACTTGCGGAGCAGTGCTCAATGCGGCAAATGAAGCCGCGGTTGCTAGATTCCTAGCAGGCACCTTACAATTCACCGAAATCGTTCCTGCCTGTCGAGCTGTGTTGGAACATCATGAGTTTGATCCAACGCCAAGTTTGGATCAGCTGTTAACAATAGATACATGGGCTCGAGAGGAGTTGGAATGTTGGAAAGCTTAATTGCATTTTCTACCGGAGAGTTTTTCTCCGGAGCGATTAATATTGGAAAAGTCTTAGCAGGACTTGGGTTCGTGATTTTTGTTCATGAATTAGGTCACTTTCTAGTGGCTAAGGCATGTGGCGTGAAATGCGAAAAGTTCTATGTTGGTTTTGATGTTCCCATTAAGATTGGCCCACTAAGACTGCCCTCGTCCATCGTTAAGTTCCAATGGGGTGAAACTGAATATGGAATCGGGATCATTCCCTTGGGCGGATATGTGAAAATGTTGGGCCAAGATGATAATCCGGCCAATGCCGAGGCGGAAGCTGCGCGAATTCGACAGGATGGTAGTGAGAGTGACGACGCAGTTCAAGGTGAGTTAGATCCGCAGAGTTATCCAGCGAAGACCGTGCCGCAGCGAATGGCTATTATTTCCGCCGGCGTAATCATGAACTTGATCTTTGGCGTGATCATGGCAGCGGTTGCCTATAAAATAGGTACGCCTATCCAACCCGCTTCGGTTGGACGAGTAAGCTATGGGTCCAATGCTTGGCTTGCAGGATGGCAACCTGGTTATGACTTAGTTGGTTTTTCCGAGTCCGATGTTTCCAGTCACTTTTACCGATTTACATGGGACTTGCGATATGCAGTCATCGGTGGAGGGATGGATGATACGGCAGGTATACCGTTTCGAGTTGTCGATCGTGACGACAATGAGAGTATCAGTAAGGTTCAGCCGGTGCAGTCGGGAGAAGATTCAAAACAGGTGACGATCGGTATCATTGCTGCTTCCAATGCTACAGTTGTATCGGCAGAGTCTGCTGAACAATTACAAATTGGTGACCAGATTATTGCGGTTGACGGAGTGTCGATAAAGCGGGACAAACATGGCCCAGAACCCGATTTGTTAGGTTGGCATGCGACGGAACTAATTGCCGCGGATCCCACTAAGACACTGACGTTGACAGTCATGCGAGCAGGCGAGCAATTGCAAGTTTCGCTACCACCGGTCGCCTTGAAACAACCGCATGTCAGGTTCGGTATGGGGCCGGTTGTCGGAGTCATACCAGATAGCGTTGGCGAAGAGGCGGGATTCTTAAAAGGGGATGTGATTCAGTCTGTCAACGGACAACCTGCCGGAGACCCCGTGACGCTACCCCAGCGGATGGCAAATTTAACGGGAGAACGCGTTGTTTTTCAGGTGATGCGCAGCAGCGGTCCTCAATCACAGAGCACCCAAGAAATTATAGTGGAATCGTTACCTGTGTCTCATTTCCTGACGCCGGCAGCACCGTATTCAACGGGTTGTTTGCAAGGGTTGGGAGTCGCTTATGGGTGCGATAATATTGTCGCCACAAGTGACGTCGATGGTGTCCAACCGGGTGACCGATTGGACTCTGTGCAATTAGTCAAGACGCCAGAAAATAAGGAGAAAGTCGAAACGCGTAAGTTGCAGAAGCAACCTCTGGGAGATTATCTGAGTTGGTTTTATATTCATCAAACTGGCCAAGCCGACCTGCCAGGTTTCAACCTTCAGCTAAACTTTTCCCGTGATCACTCAGACAAAAAAATCGCTGTGATTCCAGAATGGGAAGATTCCACAGAGAACTTTAGCTGGGAACGCGGAATTATGTTTGCTCCTTTGGAAAGAATCCATCAAGCGAGCGGGTGGGGTGCAGCTTTTCAGTTGGGGATCAAACGGACTGGTCAGGACATGAGTCGAGTTGGCCAAACCATTGGTTGGATCGCCGGTGGCAAAGCTTCTATTTCCGATCTTGGTGGTCCTGTGATGATCATCAAAGTTGCCAAGGATGAAGCCGCTGTCGATGTCACTCGATTGCTGTTGTTTCTAACCATGCTTAGTGCAAACTTGGCAATCATCAACTTTCTGCCCATCCCAATTCTCGATGGTGGGCATTTTGTTTTTCTAACCATTGAGTTGATACGCCGTAAGCCAGTCAGCGAGCGAATTCAGGGGTCGTTGTCGATAATCTTCTTGTTTGCGTTGTTAGGCTTTATGGTGTTTATCATATCCAACGACGTCATTCGGTTATGGATGTGGTAAAGCGACTTATAAAACTGTTTTGGTAAACAGTTTTATAAGCGGGGCGGTATCTAGCATAAGTCGGTGGTGGTAATCCGAGCTTGAGTTTTTTCGCCATAGAATCTACGATAATGGTCGTTGATTGACACATCTAGAGTGACTAAGTGAAGGACCGGGAAGGATTCCGATTTTCATGGAATTGACATTGGGGGAAATCGCATCTCAATTGGGAGCAACGCTTGACGGCGATCCTGCGATTCGCATCACAAATGCGGGTACGTTGCGCGAATCCGAGGCTGGATATCTTACGCTAGCTGAATCGGCAAAACACTTTGATGCGTTACTTGAAAGTAAGGCTGCGGCTGCTGTTGTCAGTCTTGATTTTCCGAAGTGCGACCTACCCGTTGTCCGAGTTGAGTCACCACTGGAGTGTTTCGGTAAGATCGTGCGACATTTCCGACGCATGATGGTGCCACCGCCGATCGGAATTAGCGAGCATGCAATTGTTCATGAGACGGCTCTGATTGACGAATCTGCAACGATCAGTGCAGGGGTTGTGATTGGCGAAGATGTTGTGGTCGGGGCCAATACGGTTGTTCTGCAAAATGTTGTTATTTTAGATGGCTCCACGGTCGGTTCAAGGACGACGATTTTTCCCAACGTAGTGCTATATGAGAACACGATCGTCGGTGACGGCTGTATCATTCATGCCGGAGCGGTACTTGGAGCTTATGGATTTGGCTACGAGTCGGACGCGACCGGACATACACTGAGTGGGCAATATGGTTGCGTTGTTTTGGAGGATGGCGTCGAGATTGGAGCGAATGCTGCGATTGACCGCGGCACCTTTGGGGTGACGCGCGTTGGGGCAGGCACCAAAATCGATAATCTCGTCCAAATTGGTCATAATGTTCAGGTCGGAAAACATAATATTCTGTGTGCCCAAACAGCGATTGCTGGCAGTGCAACGACAGGGGGTTTTGTAGTCATGGGAGGCCAAGTTGGGATCAAAGATCATCTCGACATCCCCGACAATGTGCAATTAGCTGCACAATCTGGCGTGATGGGGCAACTTGAGCCAAATCAAGTTTACGTGGGAACGCCAAGTGTGCCGTTTCGCCAAGGAATGATTGAAATAGCGAGCGTGCAGCGGTTGCCAAAACTGTTGAGGCAAGTCAAAAATCTCCAACGCCAGTTAGATGAGCTAACTGCTGCGATGGCCGCCGACGAGGATGATCCTTCCTCACAACAGGACGCCGCATAAGGAACAACGTTGCGCATGAGTTCTGTTCCACCACTTACCACGGATAATCCTCCCGCAGTGGAATGCGTCGGTTTGATAGCCGGTTGGGGCGACTACCCGTTAGTCGTTGCTCGCAAATTGAAACTCTTAGGGTACCGGGTCATCTGTGTAGGCATCCGCGGACATGCGGATGCGGAATTAGCCAAACTATGTGATGCTTACACGACCGTAAATCCGGCTCGCGGTGGTAAGGGAATACGATTTTTCAAGCGGCATAATGTGAAGTATGTGATGATGGCTGGAAAAGTTCAAAAGTTGATTTTGTTTCGGAAGTTTGCCTGGCTTAGATTGATCCCCGACCTAACCACTTTGAAAATGTTTTACAATCATTTTGTTGCTCGAAACAGTGATACTCGAGACGATGCGTTTTTATTAGCCTTTGTTGCAATGTTTCAGCGGCAGGGATTGACCGTTGTACCAGCAACTTATTTTGCACCGGAGTTACTCGTGAAACCAGGGAATTTGACAGAAAACACCATTACGGCCTCGCAACAACGAGATATCGATTTCGGCTGGGAGCTAGCGAAGTGCATGGGCGGGCTTGATGTAGGGCAAACGGTGGTTGTCAAAGACCGTGCTGTGCTGGCAGTTGAAGCGATTGAGGGAACAGATTGTTGTATTGCCCGAGCGGGCGACTTGTGCCCTCAGGGTGGTTTTACGGTTGTCAAAGTAGCTAAGCCGCAGCAGGATTCTCGATTTGATGTCCCTACCGTCGGTATTGGTACGTTAGAATCGATTGTGAAAGCGGGTGGTCGTTGTTTGGCTGTTGAAGCGGAGCACACGATAATTATTGACGAGCCCGCTGTGTTGCAGTACGCCAAAGAACATAATTTAATTTTTGTTGCCGTCGCTGGTGAGGATTTAATACCGCGGCGGGAAGCCGCTTGATCATACGATGAATGTTATTTTCGGCATAAGGAGACGATGATGAAAAAATTGATGCAAATTGTTTTGATGCTGGGGGTGCTCGGTTTTCAATACGGTGAAATGGCGCACGCAGATGATTGGCCCCAATGGCGTGGGCCTAGTCGTGATGGTGTCTGGCAGGAAACGGGAATCATCGACAAATTTTCAGCTGACCAAATACCCCTTAAATGGAAAGTCGAAATCGGCTCGGGCTATAGTGCTCCGACAGTCGCCAACGGACGCGTCTATGTTTCCGATCGAAAGGTTGATCCGGACGATCAAACGCAGATTGAACGAATTTGGTGCTTTGCTGAAGAAGACGGTAAAGAACTATGGCAGCATAAGTATTTATGCAAATATGAAATTGGATATACAGCAGGTCCTCGTGCGGCAATTGCAATTGTCGAAAACCGCGCTTTTGCGTTGGGTGCTATGGGACACTTTCACTGCTTAGATGCGACGACAGGAGAAGTGTTGTGGAAGCATGACCTCAACGCTGAGTATGACATTGTCATGCCGATCTGGGGCATTGCTGGGTCTCCGTTGATTGTTGCTGATACTGTGATTGTCCAACTTGGCGGCAAGACAGCATGCATCGTTGGATTCGATGTGAAAACTGGCAAACAGAAATGGACCGCTTTGCAGGAACGGGCTTGCTATGCGTCCCCAATTCTTATTGAGCAAGCAGGTGAGCAAGTTGTGGTGGTCTGGACGGGCGATTCCATTTCAGGGTTGAATCCCGAGTCCGGTAAAATCCACTGGCGACATCCCTTTCCGCCGTCGCGAATGCCTATCGGCGTGGCCACACCGGTATTTTCAAATAACCAATTGTTTGTGACATCGTTTTATGATGGCTGCTTGTTACTTGATTTGAAGCAGGATGCACTCAAGGCAGAGTTGGTGTGGCAGCAAACAGGCCCGGATGAAAAGAACACGGCCGGCATCCATTCGATTATTAGTACACCGATTATTCTGGGCGAATATATTTACGGAGTGGATAGTTATGGTGAACTTCGATGCCTTGACAAAAAAACAGGGGTGCGGATTTGGGAAAACCAAACGGCTACACCTCGTGCTAGATGGAGTACTATTCACTTTGTGAAAAATGGTAAGCAGGTCTGGATGTTTAATGAGCGGGGGGAGTTAATTATCAGTCGTTTGAGTGAAAAAGGGATGGTAGAAATTAGCCGCGCGAAATTGATTGAACCGACTTTAGAGCAGTTGCGACGCCGTGAGGGAGTCTGTTGGGCACATCCCGCCTATGCAAATAAGCATGTTTTCGCTCGTAGCGACAATTTTTTGGTGTGTGCGAGTCTAGCTGCCGATAATTAAGTTAGCGAAAAGCGCTTACTGGGTCTGGTCAAGATGGCGAATCTCGGTATAGAATTTGTAGTTTGAGCTTGAGTGATTATTCAAGCTTAGTAGAGAGATAAATCAGAAAACATACATTGCAAGGTTAGGAATCAACGCTGTGGTAAAGGTTATCGTTCGAGATCGCGAGACGATTCAGGAAGCTGTGCGTCGCTTTGGTAAATTGGTGATGCGTAGTGGCCTTAAAAAAGAGATGCGTCGTCGCAAGTACTATGAAAAGCCGAGTGATATCAAGCGTCGCGCTCGCATTCGCGCCGAACGCCGTTCGATGAAATCGCGATTAGACTGAGCGATCAAAAACCGTGCAGCAATACACGTAACGAGTGAGGTTTATGCCACGCTCGTTTTTTTATGCGCTGTGCTAGGAGATACGCCCCGTAAACCGATTCAATTTTGGGTTGACGCCGAATTTGAGAGTTTGAGGAGCCACAGGACAAGCCACGTAGAAAACGCGACGGTGAATATTATCAAGACTGTGTGGACATCTAACGCGACGGGCAACGGTTGCTTGTCAATATCTTGGAAAGGCCACAGGACGCTTAAGGACCCCAGCATAATACCGACGAGTAGGCTGAGCGTGCCGTGGCGATATTTCGTTAGCAAATGTCGTAGCACGCGGCTAAAGACGATCAGCCCGCAGGCCGCTCCGCAGATAAAAACGATGAGTTGTTTGCTCGTATCCTCCAAGTCAATCCCGTTTATCAAATTCTGCGGTAAGCTGACAAGGTGTTCATAAACGCCGAGAATCATCAAAATCAAGGCACCACTGATACCAGGTAGAATCATCGCACAAATCGCAATGGCGGCAAAACAAAATAACTGGAAGTACGTGGGATCTGTTAATTGAGAGGCTTGTTTAACGGCTACGCCTACTAAAACTGTGATCACAATTCCAATTAGACCTAAGAGTATCACCTGTACCGAATCACGATAGTTGAGTATTTGGATCTGCTTACCAATGACGAAGCACGAGGCCAAGACCATGCCTGAGAATGCAGCAAGCGTGAATTGACGCGATTGCTGATGCTCGAGTAGCCAATGCGAGAGTGTTCCCATGCAAAGAATCCCAACGCAAATCCCTACCAGTAACGACAGAATAAATCGTAAGTCGACATGCTCCGCCGCTTGACGCCAGTTTCGTTGGACGACGAGTCTGCAAAACTGTAAGTCAAACTTGCCGATACTGTGGATAAGATGGTCGTAAATTCCCAGTAGCAGGGCGACTGTGCCGCCTGAGACACCGGGTACAACATCCGCATTGCCCATTAGAAAACCTTTGAGAATGGTTTGCAGGGGTCGCTGTTGTGGGGCTTGATCGTCGGTGGATGGTTGTTGTTCCATGCAGTTATTGTCGGTTTTTACCAATGAAGTTCGCTATTAGCGTTATAAGTTTCTTCTGTTTTTGTGCAATGCAGAGTGAAATAGTCGTAGAGAAGCACTAAGATACCGAGAATTATTTTGACGTGCGATGCTAGAACTGTACAATCTAGGGTAGGTTACGGTTCTCTAGCTGGACAAACGGTGAGATGATTTATCTCAAATAAATCTTACCATTCCTATTGCAAGTGAACCGCAGGCTCGCGGGAAATAATTTGTTTGACGGCGAGACGAGACACACTTTTTTCTTTTCTATAAGTCATCCAATTCTTTCCAACAATGTGCCGATGGTTTCATTGCCGGGGGACTTCTTTTTGTTGTTACCGGTGATGTGGTTGATCGAGTTTGGGGAGTTATGTTTTTTCGACGACAAAACAATGAATTAGAGGTGCTGGCGCCAGCCAAGATCAACCTTTTTTTGGAAATCACGGACAAACGGCCTGATGGTTTTCATGAATTAGATATGTTGATGGTGCCAATTGCGTTGTATGACACGTTGACATTCAAGTTGCGTCAAGACGACGAGATTTCTTTGTCGTCTGGTTGTGTGGTCGGCAATAAAATCGGGTTGCCTGCAGCTCCTGACAATCTGGTAACTCGGGCGATAAAATTACTTCGCCAGCGAATGGAGACGGTCAGTTCTGCAACGATGTCAGGGCTCGATATTTGTTTGTTCAAACGTATTCCTGCGGCTGCAGGTTTGGGTGGGGGTTCTAGTGATGCCGCCGCCGCTTTGGTCGCAGCGAATCATCTCTGGCAGGCCGGACTAAGTACGGCAGAATTGTCTGAGTTAGCATTGCAAATTGGCAGCGACGTGCCGTTTTTCTTGTCGGGATTCGCAGCACGCTGTCGAGGCCGCGGGGAGTTGCTGACGCCTCTGAACATTCCGGCAAGTTTGGATGTTGTGTTAATCAAGCCTCGTGTCGGCCTTGCTACCGCTGAAGTCTTCGCAGAATATGCATTGCATCAAGGTACCAGCGTTGATGAGCGGGTTGCCGCGGATAATATTTTAGCTGCTTGCGCCAGCGGTCGTACACCGGAAATTGGTAAGTGTTTGTATAACCGTCTAGTTGATTCAGCTTTGCGACTGCAACCTGAGTTGCAACAGTTACAAGCTGAGTTGCTGGCACTGGGGCTTCCGGGTGTCCAGATGACCGGTAGTGGCAGTACGTTCTATTTGATATGTCATCACGCTCGACAAGCTAGAAACATCGCTGAGAAGTTATCCCACCGTGGGCATGCGGCGGTATTTCATACTCGGACGCTATCACATCAATCTTTAAATATCGGTTCCGAACAAGATTCATCTCCATTTGAACAATCCTGTGTAGGATTGAGCCCGTAAGGAAAAATAACGTTACTGAAAATAGTTTATTGTCCGTAAGTTTTATGTAGTGAGAAAACGTATCGAACCCAAAATTCGCTGGCCCAAAAAGGCAGCAGGAGTTTCAATATCGTGGAAATTACTGAAGTCCGAGTTAAGTTGATGGAAAATTCAGATGACCGTCTACAAGCGTTTTGTAGCGTTACGTTTGACGATTGTTTTGTGGTTCGTGATTTGAAGATAATCGAAGGTTCCAGTGGTCCTTTCGTGGCAATGCCAAGTCGCAAAATGACTGTACACTGTCCTCGTTGTCACTGTAAAAACCATTCTCGCGCGTCCTATTGCAATCAATGCGGGGCGCAGCAACAACAGTACGCTGGTGATCCCAACGATGATTCGCGGGGGAAACTATATGCCGACATAGCGCATCCGATTAATGCGGAATGTCGTGAGATGATCCAAGAAAAAGTGATTCAGCGGTATCTTGCGGAATTAGAGGATCGGGACCTGAAACCGAGCGATTCCTATCAGCGACAAGATACGGTTACCACAGATGAATCGGTGCCGATACAGGGTCCACATCAAGGCAGTCTACAAGAAGCAGTCGAGCCACCAGAGGACAGCGACAACATTTTTGGCCAAGGTATTTTCCCCGAGGCGTAAAGCCCACTCGCCCCTTTGGTGCCACTCTACGAGAAACCAATTTCGCCTATTGCACTGACTCACCTAGTCTTTTCTTCCGGCGGCCGTGGGCAGCAGATCGGGCACGAATAGTTGGATCACTATACCGCCGATGATCATGATGAGTCCGAGCAACGCCATGATGCCGTTGCCACCGACATATCTCCAACGCATAAAACACCATACGACGTTGTAAACCGGTAGGATGGAAGCAAGTATTGTGTGCACCATTTCATCTTTGACAGCCTGTAAGGCGATGGAAATATGGGCAACAACATAGTAGATGATCCCCAGCCAAAATTGCACGGCGCAATAGGTTGCTAGTCCCGTGTAGAAAGCAAAGTCAACATTGTCGGTAATTGGCCTATCAGACGCCGATAAATTCATATCACTATTTAGGATCAACAACTCGATTTGTTCTTCTGTGACTGGACGCACGGCCATGCTAGGTATCCAGCCACTTTGTGTAGAATTCTGTCCGGACAACGGTGTTATTTGCGAGAAATCGTTTTGAGTAGAATTTATTGTGCAATACGTACCGGGAGCTATCTTTGAAGAGAAATCCATACCCATTTCGTCATCCGACTGTTGCGATTTTTGCGGCCCGGCAGTAATTTCAGCTTCAGTCACGACTAGAAAATATTTGTCACGTGGGGCATCCTCGGCAAGCGAGCTAAATTCGGTACCTTGATAGTTCGCGATTAAGAGGGTCGCTGGTTTTGTGTTGGAATCAACAAGCGCAAAATAGGTCAGAGAAAAAACGGCCAAACCCATGCCGAAGGAAATGACGTTTAAGAAAACGAATAGCCAGACCCAATAGGGAGTCGGCCCTTCGGCGTCTTTCTCTAAAAGTTCGACTTCCATCAATTCTGCAGCGGTATCGAGTTGATCGTGCCCGTACGAGCGATTGGTATAGACCGCTGCGCCGAAATGCTTTTTCTCAATCTGTTCAGACTCGCCCATCATTTGGCCAGATTCGACGTTGTATCCGCATTCGAGACAGATGATTCCACCGCCAGAGATACTTGCTGTGCAATTGGGACAGCGATAGCCTCCGGGGGTTACGGCAGTAATCCCAGCATCGCTTAGTATTTCATCAAGCATAGCGTCGACCGGCGCTTGCTGGGGTAGGGGAACTTGTAGCGGATTTTGGCAGGCAGGGCACGATACTTGCTTGCCTGCATATTGATCGGGAGCGTCGACTTGGTAGCCACACTGACAACTTACCGGGATTGGCATTGGGTTCGCCTGCTAAATTGAGTTCTTTAAAGTTATGAAAATATGGAGGTATGAATTAGGATACCGCATCGGCAATACTAGTATGCATTGCTATGCATTGTGATGAAAGTACATAGTATATTCAATTCACTTTAATAAGTATTCCTGATCAGATGATTGCTGAATGTAGAAAATGGCAGGTTACCGAGATGGCTTTCTTGTTTTATGACATTTTGGCAGTACGCAGCCGTACTATGAAATCAGGAAAACTTGGGTTTACCCCGTAGATAGCTATGGTTTTTTGGCTTATCTTTAATCGTTTATAGGTATGTAGTTAGTTGAAACTAAACCAGCAGGAAAGTTTCTTGTTTTTGGCACGTAACTTGCATTTACCGAATATATAAATTAGATCAAAACGCATTAAGACACAAAAGAGACATTTCCATACATACTTTAATCATGTCCACGAGCCCCGTTAGTAGCGGATCGTGGTTCCAAAGTTCAAAAGTACGGGAGATATCACACTGTGAGAACTTGTTTAAACCGTTTTGCCGAACATACACAAGAATAGTGGTACTACGATCACCTCAAAACGGAAAATGTGATCGAATGACCTAGGATTGATTACACGTTAAGGAACGCAACAAGATGGTCAAATCAAAGATAAAACTTCAACCATTAGGGGATCGGGTTGTTGTACAACGCGATGAATCCCTAGACGTAACTACGGGCGGTATAGTGCTGCCGGACAGCGCTAAAGATGCCCCGGCACGTGGAACCGTTGTTAGTGTCGGAGATGGGATTATGATGCCCGACGGCAGTCGCGTCGCCTTGCAACTTACCGTTGGGGCCCGCGTTATTTTCAGCAGCTACGGCGGGGAAGCCATCAATATTGATGATGAAGAATATTTACTGATGCGTGAAAGTGACGTTTTAGCGGTAATCGAATAATTCTAGTTCATGTTCAGATTAGCTGGATATGTAAAACAAAACATAAACCTAACGCTTGGTGCACTAACAGCACAGTTGGAAAACGAACCAAGTAATTAAATGATATTCAAGGGAGAGTAAATCTCATGGCCAAAATAATTGCCTTTGATCAAGACGCACGAGAGTCGATTC
>JAYZBF010000004.1:0-7420 GCA_036338835.1 Planctomycetota bacterium | reverse complement strand
GATGACGATTGGTAGGATTTTGGTTCCGCTGATTACTAACGTGGCGTTATAGATCAAAAGTCCCCCACTGAACCCGATGATACCGGCGGTAAAGAAACTACCGGCGTAGGTTAGGAGTTTCGAGCAGACGTTTACTGAAATAAGTCCGGTGAGAATGATTGCAATACTATGGATTAGCAGATACATCACTCCTGTTGACCAATTGTCCAGGATCTTTTGTGTCGTCTCTGTATCAAACGTATTGCCAGCGGTAAGGTGCGTTTTCAGGACATGGGCCCCCAGTGCACCACAAGCGACACCAATTGCCGCGAATATTGAACCGATACGCATCCATTTACTTCCGTACATAGTGAAATTCCCTCTGAGTAATCGTTAATAGTTTCAACGAAACGACGGTGGCTTGACGATAAATACGGGTAGGTTGTTTGTTGGTTCGCGCAAAAATGCTTTGCCATTAAAAACAAACAGTTCTATACTTATCGGTAGTAGTACTAACAAATGTAAGTGATTTATATAGGCGTTGAAACATGGAGATTACGGCAAGACGAATTCGCGTTTGTTGTGCTGTCCTATTGTGTCAGTTTACCGCGTTGTCGGTTTCTGCGGAAACGTTTCATCTGTCGACAGGCAGTGCGGTTGAAGGTAAGTTGCTGAATCCTGATCAGGACCCGCGAACGACTTATGAAATAGAGACGTCGATCGGAAAACTTGTTTTGTCAGCAAAACAGGTGCGCAAGGTTGTTAGCAAGCCTCAGGTGTTGCAGCAGTATGAGGAATCCTTACCGAAGGTGCCCAATACGGTTGCTGGGCATTTGGATATGGCCGAAAAATGTGCTTCGGTGAATCTTTTCGAACAGCGAGATTTCCATTTGCTTGAGGTCTTGCGTATTGATCCCGATAATACTGAGGTCCGAGAGAAGCTTGGGTTCGTCAAGATTAACGGGCAATGGCGTAAGGAAGACGTCTTGATGCGGCAACAGGGATTCGTGCGTGATGGAGGACGTTGGCGTACTAAGCAGGAGTTGGCGGTAAAGCGAGCGAACGAGGACGTGGAAGATGCGGAGATTCAATGGCGTATTAAGATTATGCGTTGGGAATCAATTATTTTGCACAACCCAGCGAAAGCTGGTACAGCGATTGCGAACATTAGAGCTATCAAGGATTATCGAGCGACAAAGACTTTGGCTGAGCGTCTTAATCAAGTGAAGTTGTCGCGCGACATGAAGTTTATGTATCTCGACGTGCTGATTGCTATTGGTGGTAATGTTCCAGTAGAAGCGATGCTCAAGTGCATAACCATGGACCCCGACGAAGCTTTGAGACAGCGTTGTCTAAATCAACTACGGAAATGGCAAAGTCGTTCTGCGATGTCCTTTTTCATCTCACTGTTAGATGCGAGTGATAATCAAACGGTAAACAACGGTGGTTATGCCTTGGGTGAATTGGCAATGGCCGATGCGCTGCTGCCATTGATCAAAGCACTGCGCACCAAGCATACTTATACAGTAGGCGGGGGTAATAACGTTAACGCGAACTTCTCGCCGAACCAGCCAGGATTAGGTGGTTTGAATTTTGGTGGCAAACCAAAGGTTGTCGAGCAATACATGGTTAACCGTTCCGTGCATTCTGCGATTCTAGCGATAGTCCCTGAAGGCGTGAATTTTGGTTACGACCAAGATCAGTGGATGCAATGGTACATCCGCCTGAACACTCCCCAGAACATCAACCTTCGTCGCGACGCGCTTAAATAACCGCGGTACTCGCGATTTAAGTAAAACCGATTCGCGTCAAAGCGGACGAATCGCGCGGGGTGAAGAACAGAGTGAACTCCCCCAAGTCAGAAGTTCTACTTTAGCACTGGTGCAAAGGGGTCTTTGGAATTGCCGGGTGCGGTGACTTGGCGTCGGAAGAATTGTACAGTTGGCGGTTGAGAATAACGCGTGGCTTTGAATGTCTCGGCAACGTATCGTTGGGCTCGTGGGTTTCCTGGAATGCGAAAATTGTCACCTTTTTGTAACACCGGGCGTCTTTCGGGCATAGATCCGAAACTTCGTGTTCCGGCAACCTGCGCGGGAAACCAATATCCATTGCCGCCGCGGTCTACCAAATAAAACTCGGGATAACAGTGTCCAGGAATCCATACACTGCGCGCGGGTATCCCATGGTTACGGCAAATTGCGATAAATAAACTCGTCAGTTCCTCGCAATCTCCTTTACCGCGACGCAACGCCGTTAGCGCACCCTGAAGTTCTTTGTCAAACTCGTAGCGTATGTTCTTTCGTACCCAGTCATAAATCATTTCGACATGCTGCCAATCATTCTTGGCGGTAGCGCCGATACCAGTTGCCGCTTTGACGATCAACGGATTGGTCGTTTCGATAAATGGGCTGTCGCCCATATACTTTCGTAGCTCAGGTGCCACCAACGCTGGAATCTTCAATTCGTGGGTTTGTTGAGGCGCGGTGATCGACCAACGCTCTACCTCGACCGTAAAACTAATACGCAACTCTTGTGTCGAGTTGACACGAGCGATTGTGATCAACATCTGTTTGACATCATTGCCGATGATTCTCGACTGAACTTTAATTCCGTTGGGTACTTCTTGTTTAATGATTGTTACCTTTTGTTCAGGCCAGTCCAGTGGTAATGTGATTGTGCCGCTCACACCGGTTAACACTCCCGGAGATTTTATCGTCATCCCGATTTCCCACTGTTGTTTGTGTGGATTCTCCAGACCTATGTTATCCAAGGATTGCTGGTGGGTTGGTCGTTGCGGTATTGTTCCCACTTGGGCAGACGCCGTTGAGAATGGGTGTGTCAGCAACAGCAAAGCGGTTAAGGCTAGTGTCGGTAGAAATGCTGTTCGGTTCATGATGAGCCTAGTTTGTGGAGACGGGGTATGCAGATATTAGACCTGTGTGTATTCACGAACGAATTGGACCTGCGGTTTGGCTCCACCTGACGCTTTAAGGTGTTCTGCTACATAACGCTGTGGCGTCTGTTTTTCGGGCACACGGAAATTGTCACCGCGTAATAACATTGGTTTGTTGTCTGCTATTTCACCGAATGACCGACGACCAGAAAGCTCACAGGGAAACCAATGGCCTGTGCCATCAGGCGCTTGCAGATAGAACTCTGCGTAGTTGTGATCTGGTACCCAAACTGTTCTGGCGGGAATTTTTAAATTACGACACATCGCAATAAACAAACTTGTCAGCGACTCTTTCTCACCGAACCCCGCCTGCAGTGTTTTCAAGGCGCTGTTGCGATTGCCGTTTTGGTACATGATGTTCTCGCGAATCCAGACGTATACAAGTTCAACTCGATTCCAAGCGGATGTCGCGTCTTGGGTAACTTCGGTTGCTTTCTTCAAGATGATGGCATTACGGGATTCAATGAGTGGGCTGACTCCGAGAAAATATCGCACGTCGCGAGGCAGTGTCGTGGTGATTGTTAGACCTGCGACGTTGGCAGGTTGTTGCACGTTGTTTTTCATGACCTCAAACGTGACATGTGCCATGGCGGATTGCCCGGCAGGGACTTGTGGAATGAAAACAAGCATTTGCTTGAGACCGTGTAGACCGTCACGGTATTTGTACTGAGTTACATGTCTTGTGAATTGTTCATTGGCAACTTTGACTGTTTGTTCTCCCGGCCAATTGGCTGGAACATTGGCGGTGAAATAAACGTTGGCACAATAGGCATTCGGTGCCCTCAGGGTTAGACCGATCTTGTAGTGCCTTACCGTCCCGGGTTGATAAGTTGGGGCGAATTCTGAAATGTCGTCTTGGCCGCAGACCGTTGAGCTACCGAGCAGTGCTAGTGAGGCTGCGATACCATTGAAGTGCCGGCGGTTTAATGAATTTTCGCAGCTTTTGAATCCAGTAAAATCCATGGTTAAATATGTCGCCTCCTGTACCGAAATAATATGCGCTATGGTTAGTTTCGGCAATTTGTTGGTTAGCGCGTCGGTTCGGCAATCGCTTCTACAGTAAAAGGGTGTGTACGCTTTGCAGCAATGTTAAAATATACCGATTACGTGGTGCTGGTTACTAAGCGCAGCATTAAACCGGTCTCAGATTCCACGCATAGGAAAATTAATAATAAATATGCGTAGAGCTTCTGTAGCACCGGTTTAATTGATTTTGGGTTGCGTTGGCTTGCAAATAAGGGATGCAAACCTATATCGGATTAGATTAAGCAAGCCTATTGAGCGTTTGTGTCCGCTGGTACGGGCACAGCATCGTCACTGATAATCACTCCACCTTCATAAGAAGTCTGGCAAGGATCGCAGTTAAAAAGACCGCCTCGTAGTAATGGTCGGTTGATAAGGGGTCGGCAGCAGCCCACGGTACTGAGTACCAGAACCGCAAACAGGCCTAGTGTGAGTAGCCGTTTCATATTGAAATCTCCATCGATTCGCGTTTAAAATAGTGTTAACAAATAGTAGCCATGTAAAGGTAGCTCACTATTTGAGCGAAGCTGAAAAAAACGCGCCATTTAACAAGTATTTATAGATTTCCTAATCGTTATAATAGGTACCACTAGTGATCACAAATTAGCTCCTACACCTACAGACGTCAAACAGTTAAACTGCCTATAAAGAGTTTGTCATGCAAATATGATGTGAGTTTAAGACTGTTGAATTCTGACCAAACAAAAGCAACCCCAATTGCATTGTTCAATGAAGATATTGTTCCCCAGGGGCAATTGCATATTGAACTCGATGACATTGGTTTTGTCATGGGAACGACGATCAGCGAACGACTGCGGACGTTCGGCGGACAGTTGTTTCAAGCCGAAGAGCATTTTTCACGACTTGCATTGAGTCTTGAATCGGTGGGGTTAGCGTCGGTGGAACTCTTGTCGCGAGTGCAAGCGGCGGCGGTAGATATTGTTGCTCACAACAGCGGATTGTGTGGTACGGGCTCTGACTTAGGTTTGGTTGTGCTAATTACTCCCGGTCGCGCTGCTGCGAACGAGCCAACCGTGTTGGTGTATTCTTCCGTTCTTCCGTTCTCTGAAATGCACAGTTGGTACTCAGACGGAGTTGCGCTGCAAGTGGCTTCCTACCGTCAAGTGCCTGAAACCTGCTGGCCATCACATCTGAAGTGCCGTAGTCGTATGCATTATTATTTGGCGGACCAAGAGGCTCGCTCTAAACAATCTGATGCGCGTGCTCTGTTGTTAGACCAACAGGGAAACGTAGCAGAAGCGAGCACGGCTAATTTACTGATCTACAATAAAGAAACGGGACTCGTCTCTCCGCGAAAAGAGAACATCTTACCGGGTATCAGTTTATCAGTGTTGGAAAGTCTAGCAGTTCAACTCGGAGTGAATTTCCAATACGCAGATTTTAGCACTGCGGATTTGATGAATGCAGACGAGGTTTTATTGTGCAGCACGTCACCGAGTGTTTGGGCAGTTCGCGAATGTAACGGGCAGGCCTGTGGTGCCGGAGCGGCTGGGGAAATGGTACGAACACTGCAAGGAGCATTCAGTGCTTTAGTAGGACTAGATATTGTCGCTCAAGCTGCTGAGTTGGCCCCGCGATAACAAGCTGAAAATCTGTTGCGTTTAGAAGTTCAAGGCATTGTTGAGTGGGTCAAGATACAGTGCTTTGAAGAGTACGAAGATCATTACGACGACCACAATTCCGACACAACCGTATATGATTCCTCCGGTAATGCGTGTCAACCATGTAAATTGAGTTTCCGTGATTTCACGGTACAGCGCAGCTTCACGCAACAGCGATTCTGTGATCGTGCCGGTTTGTTCAGCCGTCATCAGCGCTGCTAAAAACCCAGTTGGGAAATTGTTGGCTTTTGAAAAAGCGGTATAAAACTCCTGGTTGTCCCGTAACGAATCGCATATGCCGGATAGCTCGCGGATGAACAACGGATTTCCAGTGGAACGAATTGCCATAGCGGCAGTCCGTTGCGCGTCGACGCCGGCATTGTGCACTAGGCCGAAGGTCCAGCATAGTCGAGACAAGGCAAGATTTAAAAAAGGTTTTTTCAGACCAGGTATCTTCATGACGGCACCCAGAAAAATGCCAACGTTGAGCCATTGCATATAAATTGCAAACACCGTGCCAATGACGAATGTATAGCCCAATGTGACCACAGCGCAATAGGTATAAAAGGTGTTGATGTCACCGACCCAAGCAGGGATTAGACCCGCTGCCTCACCATTGCCGAGGAAAATTGCAAATACAAGTAGTACAATGCCAAAGATTCCAGTGGCCATTACAAATTGTAGAATTGGCCAGCTGATTCCCTTAATAAATGTTCGGATCAGCGACACTCGGTGTTGATAATTATCAGCGAGTCCCTTGAAGGCGGCTTCAGTCTTCCCTGAAATCTCACCAACTTCCACCATCATGATCATCAGTGGCGGAAAAGTAGAAGTGGCTTCATTAAATGCTTGATGTAACATGTCGCCATTTTGAAGCATATTTTCAATTTTGAGACAATTGGCTTTATGCCCCTTGCCGAGTTGATTTTGGCAATTCGCAAATGAGCTACGGACGTCGAGTCCCGCGTTGAGACATGTCCCCATTTGTTGGCTAAAAGCAGCGAGGCGTTTGGACGAGACAGTTGGCATAAGGGAATTCTTAAGAAGGATCATAGCTGCGGTACAGGGATGTGCAGCGTGCTAATGAATTGTATCACACGTATGTAATTTGTGGGTGCATGCCTCAGTAGCTTTTGGTAATGCAACCGAGGCTGTTTCTCGCAATACCAGTGAAATCGGCTGTTTAGTGTTTTCATTTGGTTGTTTGCCGTCGGTAGGTGGTGGACATATTTTAAATGTGGTATTCTGTGGGCTGTTAGGAGTCTCGAGGGAAAGGATTTCGCGATGAAGCCCCCTGCGGTGGTGGCAATTCTTGGTGTCGGTTTGATCGGTGGATCTATCGGTCTAGCGCTGCGCGAGCGAGGGTTTAAGGGACGTGTCATTGGAATCGGTCGTAATCGATCCCGTTTACGCAAAGCACTTCAGTTAGGTGCGATCACGGAATCTACTACTAATATTGAAAGAGGCGTGTCACAGGCTGACCTAATCGTTGTATGCACTCCGGTCGATTGCATTGTCGCGCAGTCCCAAAAGATATCACAACATGCACCGTCCGCCGCTGTGATCACGGATGTCGGTAGCACCAAGGGTACGATTGTTACAGCTTTGACTGGTAATACCGGAGATGTGCATTTTGTTGGCAGTCATCCATTAGCCGGCAACGAAAAACCCGGAGTGCAGCACGCCGCGAGTGACTTGTTCGTCAACCGCACTGTCGTGATAACGCCTGAGCGAAAAACAAATATGGAAGCCAAAAAACAGGTCGTCAAGTTCTGGAAAGATCTTGGCGCAACTGTTGTTGCGATGAGCACCAAAGAACATGACCGCAGTGTAGCCATGATTA
>JAYZBF010000003.1:0-9989 GCA_036338835.1 Planctomycetota bacterium | reverse complement strand
CCGCTGAAGAAGTTGTCACTGAAGAAGTTGCCACTGAAGAAGTTGCCACTGAAGAAGTTGCCACTGAAGAAGTTGCCACTGAAGAAGTTGCCACTGAAGAAGTTGCCACTGAAGAAGTTGCCACTGAAGAAGTTGCCGCTGAAGAAGTTGCCACCGAAGAAGTTGCCGCTGAAGAAGTTGCCACCGAAACCACAGATGCTGTTGAAGAAGAAGCTGCTTCGGACGAAGAAAAAGAGTAACCAAACACCCTAGAGATTTATAACGACCGTTCCCGTAAATTCGGGGCAACCAAAATAATTCACTTAGAAATCGTGATTAGTAATGATTCAACAAGAAACCAGATTAAGCGTAGCTGATAACACCGGTGCTCGTGAAGTGATGTGCATCAAGGTGCTAGGTGGTACACGACGACGATACGCCGGACTCGGTGACATAATTGTGTGTAGCGTCAAGAGTGTCATCCCTGGCAGCGAAGTCAAGAAAAAGGCGATCGTACGAGCAGTTGTGGTGCGTCGCAAGCAACCGACTCGCCGTCCCGATGGCAGCTACATTCGTTTTGACAGTAACGCTGTTGTGCTCATCGACACCGACGGCAATCCCCGAGGAACACGTATTTTTGGAGCAGTTGCTCGAGAACTACGGGACAACAATTACATGCGAATCGTTAGCCTCGCAAATGAGGTAGTATAACTATGAAAATCAAAGTAGGTGATAACGTTTTAGCCATTGCAGGTAAAGACAAAGGTCGTACCGGCGAAGTTCTGCGTTTGGACCACGACAAAAACAAGGTCGTGGTTGCAGGATTGAATATGGCAAAGAAAACAGTAAAGCGCAGTCAAGCAAATCCTCAAGGTGGATTACTTGACGTCGAAATGCCTATGGATGGATCCAATGTCATGCTCGTTGATCTCGCAACAGGAACCGCTCGTCGAGCTGGTTATGAGGGGATACGCAGTGAAGGCACTAAAGAACGAGTGCTTAAAGAGCACGGACACAACGGTGGTCGCAAGACAAGTTCGACAGTTAGCGAATAGGTCTAACACTTTTATTACTTAGCACAAAAACAACATAGGCAATATTATATAGGGATCTTTTCTCAGCCGACAAACAACCACAAGCAGCAACTACTTAATAGCAGTGGGTCGTACAGGGACAGGACAAAAAGAATGAAACCGAGACTTCAAGAAAAATTCGAAATTGAGATTCAACCAGCGATTACCGAAAGCGCAGCTGGCGGGAATATCAACGCGCTACCGCGAATCGAAAAAATCGTACTCAACATGGGTGTCGGTAGTGCTGTCGAAGAAAAGAAACATATTGAAACAGCAGTATCGGCTTTAGCAGAAATTACTGGTCAAAAGCCATTAATCACACTTTCGCGAAAATCGATTGCCGCTTTTAAACTGCGTGAAGGAATGCCGATCGGTGCAAAAGTAACACTTCGTCGCCAACGGATGTACGAGTTCCTTGACCGACTTATTTCCATCGCTTTACCTCGTGTTCGCGACTTTCGCGGAATCAATCGTAATTCATTCGACGGAAACGGTAATTACAGCCTTGGGTTGACGGAACAAACCGTTTTCCCAGAGCTTAACCCAGACAAATATTTACGCCCGCAAGGGATGAATATCACCATCGTAACCTCAGCGAAAACCAATGAGGAAGCTTTGGATTTATTAGAAAGATTCGGGATGCCATTTCAGCACCCTCCCGAAGATGCCGACAAATAATAACCAATCACTTTAAGGCGGTCCTACTGTGTAGTAGGCCAAACAATTAGTCAGCCCAGTTTATTCCCAAAGGAATCCAAGTGGCCAGTAAATCAAAAATTGCAAAAGCAAATCGAGTACCTAAGTACTCATCCCGTTCAGAGCGCAGGTGTCAACTTTGTGGACGCCCTCGTGCCGTATATCGTAAATTTGGAATCTGTCGAATTTGTTTTCGCAAATTAGCAGATCGAGGTTTGATTCCTGGTGTCCGTAAGGCAAGCTGGTAAAAGGATTATATATCAAATGATGACCGACCCCATTGCCGACATGTTAACGCGAATACGTAATTCCGTAAGTGTTGAGCACCCAACCGTCGACATTCCCGATTCGCTCCTAAAACGAGGAGTCGCTGATGTATTGAAGCGCGAAGGTTATATCTGGGACTTCGAAGTAATCGAAGGTTCACCGGGTAGCACTCTGCGTTTGGAATTGAAGTACGGTAACAATGGCGAAAAACTAATTCAAAAGATCCGCCGTGTCAGTACTCCTGGCCGACGAATCTATTCGAAAGCTCGCGATCTCCGTCCCGTTCTAAATGGAATGGGAATTACGGTAATTAGCACGAGCCAGGGCGTAATCAGCGACCGTGAAGCGCGACAGCGCAAACTTGGTGGTGAAGTCCTGTGCGAAGTTTACTAATTGCTTCAATTGCAACCCAATTAATATATAGAAACAGAATACGAGTTTAATCATGTCCCGTATCGGTAATAAACCCATTGCTATTCTTGACGGCGTTACCGTCGCGATCAACTCGCGCACTGTTTCCGTTGAAGGTCCTCAAGGTAAGCTTGAAATAGAGCACCGCCCTGAAGTCACTGTCGTTATCAATGAGGAAGACAAGACCATCTCCGTATCTCGCGAAAACGACGAACGTGAATCTCGTGCTTTTCACGGCCTGACTCGCTCGCTGATCAATAACATGGTCATCGGTGTCAAAGAGGGATATGAAAAGAAACTTGAAATCGTCGGCGTTGGTTATGTCGGATCCATCCAAGGCGATTCGATTGCCCTGCGAGTTGGGTTCGCTAACGAAATCAAACATAAAATTCCAGTCGGACTTGATGTGACTTGCCCAGATCAAAATCACATTGTTGTTAAAGGGTGTGATAAACAACAAGTCGGTCAATTTGCCGCTGAAGTCCGAGCAGTTCGAAAGCCTGAACCTTACAAGGGTAAGGGAATTCGATACGACGGCGAATACGTGAAAATCAAACCTGGTAAATCGGCTACTTAATCCTGCCAGAACAGAAAGACAAGAATCGTGGATAAGAACAAAAAACTTTCAAAACAACGACGTCGTCGCATTCATCATGTCCGTAATAGTTTACGCGGCAACTCGCGACGACCTCGCATGTGTGTTACACGCTCCAATAAAAACATTTATTGCCAAATCATCGATGATGTCGCAGGCAAGACGTTAGTTGCTGTCAGTACGCAAAGTGCAGAATTACGAAAAGCGTCTGCTTACGGTGGCAATATTGCCGCTGCGACACTTGTCGGACAATCAGTTGGTAAACAAGCAATCGCTCAAGGCATTACTGCCGTGAAATTCGATCGCGGTTCGCATAAATATCATGGCCGTTTGGCTGCGGTAGCTGATGCGGCTCGAGAAGCAGGACTCCAGTTTTAAGAACATAATTTACATTTAATACCTCGCTGTTATAAAATACGAAACAGCACAATACTAATTTAGGGGGCACATATCGTGTCAACAAACGGATCAAACGGATCAAACGACAACTTGACAGATCATGTGATCAAAATCAAACGCTGTGCTGCAGTAATGAAAGGTGGCCGTCGCTTTAGTTTTGCTGCCATGGTTGTCGTCGGCGATGGGAATGGCCAAATCGGCTGGGGATACGGAAAAGCAAACGAAGTTCCTCCAAGCGTGCAAAAAGCCACTAAACAGGCCACGCGGGAAATGATTCAGATCCCTGTAGTCAATGGAACGATCCCACATCAGATACAAGGTAAATTTGGAGCTGCGAAAGTATTACTTATTCCAGCAGCACCCGGTACCGGTATTATTGCTGGGCAAGCCGTTCGTAGTGTTTGCGAAGCTGCTGGTATTACCGATATTCTTACTAAGAGTTATGGCACAAATAATCCTGTGACTTTAGTCAAAGCAACAGTTTCAGGACTTTCAAATCTACGCACCAAAGAACAGATCGAACGATTGCGAGAGGTTAGTCTCTAATGAAACTGCATGACGTAAACGAAGGTATTACTAAATATAAGAAAAGGCGACGCATTGGTCGTGGCCCTGGGTCCGGTCATGGAAAAACCGCCGGCAAGGGACACAAAGGCCAAAAGTCTCGTAGTGGCTGGTCACAAAAAGTGACATTCCAAGGCGGTGCGATGGCGATGGTTCGTCGTATTCCTAAGCGTGGTTTCAACAACCGTTTCGCATTGGACGTGGCTACACTTAACTTGCGCGATCTGGAACGAGTCTTCAATGATGGCGATGACGTGACGCCTGAATCCATCAAACAACAGGGACTCTTGTCAACGCGATATGACGTTTTGAAGATTCTCGGTGATGGTGCGCTTGGTAAGAAACTTAATGTTTCCGCCCACCGCTTTAGTGCAAAAGCACAAGAACAAATCGAAGCGGCCGGTGGTACTGTAACAGTCTTGCCGGGTAAGGCTCCTGTTATCAAAAACAAAATGAAACCTAAAACTCCTAAAAACCGCGATTAAGTTCATTCCACCTAACACCCTAGCGTGCCACCGATAACACAGGTTGCGTTTTCACTTGGTAAACATCTGATGCTTGAAAAAATACGAATTATCTTCACCATACCGGAATTGAGGAATAAAATTCTCATCACGTTGGTGCTGCTTAGTGTTTATCGAATTGGCTATCACATTACGTTGCCAGTCGTCGACCAAGTAAAAATGCTCGCAGGTTTAGATGGCAATCAAGGTACTCTCGCTGGACTTATCGCTCGTGTCTCCGTGTTCTCCGCGAGTAACCTCCAACAAGCAACTATTTTCGGCCTCGGCATTATGCCGTACATTTCAGCCTCGATTATCTTCCAAATTATGGGAAGTTTCGTGCCAAGTATTCAAGCATTGAAGAAGGAGGGGCAGTCTGGGCAAAAGAAAATCAATGACTATACACGGTACCTGACCGTTGTCCTCTGTATCGTACAAAGTACGGTTTATGTATTTGCCTACTTAAATACCAGTGACTTTATAGCCACAGACTTTCAGAACGAGGCCGGCGGGCTGTCGTTTGGCTGGTCCATGATATCCATCATGATTATGACCTGCGGGGCAACATTCTTGATGTGGCTCGGTGAACAAATAGATGAGTTTGGTATTGGCAACGGCATTAGCCTGTTGATCATGGCCGGTATACTCGCTCAAATGCCAGCGGCTCTTCAATCGATGGAATGGAAATTTTCACTCCAAGGACTTGGCAACGACCCCGGCATCGAAACCATGATCCTCTTAGCCTGTATCTTTGTCCTAGTGGTATTGGGTGTCGTATTCATTACAGTCGGACAACGACGAATCCCTACTCAGAGTGCCAAGCATGTTCGCGGACGACGAGTCTTTGGCGGTACGCGACAACATTTGCCATTGCGCGTGAATCAAGGTGGCGTGATGCCAATTATCTTTGCCTCAAGTTTGCTTATGGTTCCAGGTATTATGATCGGATTTTTGAAAAGTGCGTTTGAACCCGGTGGCACTGGTTCAACGATCATGGCGGGCCTAGAAGATGCGTTTCAACCTGGAAGCGGGTTTCTATACAACATGATGTATATTGGAATGATTTTCTTCTTCTGTTACTTCTGGACCGCGATTACGTTTAATCCAAAAGAAATGGCGGACAACCTCAAAGAATATGGTAGCTTTATTCAGGGCTATCGACCCGGAAAACGAACTGCCGACTATTTAGAAAAAGTCATGGTTCGAATTACATACGTCGGTGCATCGTTTTTGTCCGTAGTGGCAATCGTGCCCACGTTAATTGCCAGTCAATTACAAATAGATATGCAGTTAGCTAGTTTTTATGGGGGTACCGGTTTGTTGATCGGCGTGAGTGTTGCTTTTGACCTAGTTCAAAAAATCGACAGTCACTTGGTTATGACAAATTACAAGGGACTCCTGGATTCCTAGCGTTACTAAAAATTAGAATTTAACCGTGGGGGAATTACATGATGTTAATTGTATTTGTTGGCCCCCCGGGTTCAGGAAAGGGAACTCAGTGTGAATTGTTGGCCCAACACTTAGGTGTAGTTCATCTTTCCACTGGAGAACTGTTTCGACAACAAATACAACAAGCAACAGATCTTGGTCAACTTGCGGCCTTGTTTTTAGATGATGGCAATCTTGTACCCGATCATATCGTGGTTGAGCTTGTCCAGCAAAGCTTAGGGGATGTCCAGTACCAAACTGGTTGTCTACTCGATGGCTTTCCACGATCCGTTGCTCAAGCCCAAGCATTGGATGCAATGGTTTATGAACGCGGTAAACATATAGCAATGGTACTGGCACTTGCTCTCCCTCAGGACATCTTGGTCGATCGCTTGCTGCAACGACAGCGAAAAGATGACACGCTTGAAACCATTCAACAACGGCTTGATGTCTACCAACAAGAGACACAACCCGTACTGAGTCACTACGAAAAGCAGGAATTGGTGATAACCATAGACGGAAGTGGAACAGTCGAAGAGGTATTTCAACGGGTTAAACAGGCAACTGATTTAAAACGGACGGAGACCTAGTCGTACATTCGATCAAAAACAGTTGGAACTGCTTGCGATTTAGATGATTTCGCCCCTTGTCGGGGTGTTTGTACCAAGTTTATACTAACTTACTTGCGAATATTTTTTTGAGGCAATAGAAAAATGAAAGTTCGTGCGAGTGTAAAGCGAATTTGTGAACACTGTAAAGTTGTCCGACGCAAGGGTCGAGTATACATCATCTGTAGTTCCAACCCGCGTCACAAACAACGCCAAGGCTGAATAACAACTAATCCGGTTGCGGCACAAAACCAATCAATGCCCGCTTATAGGGCTTAACAATCAATTAATTTAAATCAGAATTCACTATCGTTTTCTGAATTTTTTCCAAGGAGTCTCGCTATGCCACGTCTTTTGGGTGTAGACATTCCCAATGACAAGCGAATCGCTATCTCTTTGACTTACCTATACGGGATCGGTCAAAAGACTGCACGTGAATTGTGTTTAAAAGCCGGTATTGATCCGTCGCTGCCAGCACATGAACTTACTGAAAGTGATGTCAGCCGAATCGCAACTATTATTGAAGAAGATTACGTCGTTGAGGGACCATTGCGTCGGCAAGTCCAACAAAATATTTCTCGACTTCGAGACATCCGGTCCTACCGTGGTATCCGCCACCGCATGGGACTTCCCGTTCGAGGACAAAACACACAAACCAACGCACGTACTCGTAAGGGTGCTAAGAAAACCGTTGCCGGTAAAAAGGGTGTTAAAGATCTTCGCTAGACGCTTGAAGTTTTTCCGCTCACAACATTTGCTCGATATTACATTTCACAACTTATTCATTAAACAACTTCTTGAATCCTGACAAGCTCTCGGCTGCATGATTTAAGTTTAGCTTATTACGAAGGAGTTCTTGGCCGTGGCCAAAACGAAGAAACGAAAACAACGTCGTAACGTTGCCTTTGCTATCGCTCATGTGAAAGCAACATTCAACAACACGACCGTTACAATCACCGATACAAAAGGCGATACATTGTGCTGGGCAAGTGCAGGTACAAGCGGCTTTAAAGGCAGTCGTAAGAGTACACCCTTTGCTGGGCAATGTGCGGCTCAACAAGCAGCTGAAAAAGCTTTGAAATTTGGCGTCAAAGAAGTGGATGTTCAGATTAAAGGCCCTGGAAGTGGACGCGAAAGTGCAATCACTGCCATGCAAGCGGCTGGGCTCAATGTAAAAACAATTGAAGATAAAACCCCTATCCCTCACAACGGATGCCGACCTCCTAAAAAGCGTCGCGTTTGATTATTGCCCCCACTTTCTACCTTTGTACCTGCAAGCAACTGTAGGCATTATCCCCACACTGTTGGTAAACGATAACACGGAGACTTTTCATGCATATTCGATGGCGACAACTCGAACTACCAAGTGTAGTCGAATGTGACAAATCTACACTTTCTGCAACCTATGGAAAATTTACTGCAGAACCTTTTGAACGTGGTTTTGGAGTCACAATCGGAAACAGCCTGCGACGCATTTTGCTTTCAAGCTTAATGGGTAGCGCTGTTACTCAAATAAAAATCCAAGGCGCTCAACACGAATTCACGTCACTTGAAGGCGTTCAAGAAGATGTGACTGACCTCGTTTTGAATGTCAAATCCCTTTGCATTAAGAATCACTCCGATAGTCTTAAAGTCATTCATATTGAAAAGAATGAAGCTGGAGTAATTCGAGGCTCAGACATCATTACGGATTCTGACGTCGAAGTGATCAATGGAGATCACGTCATCGCAACATTAAATGAAGATACTCTTTTCATGATGGAAATGGTTGTTGAAAACGGACGTGGTTACGTTCCCGCTTCGGAACAAGAAGCTGGTGAAAACGAAATCGGGATTATTCCGATCGATGCTGTTTTTAGTCCGGTTACCCGAGTTCGTTATCATGTTGACGAAACTCGAGTGGGGCAAAAAACGAACTACGATAAATTAACGATGGAAATTTGGACCAATGGTTCCTTAAATCCGGAAATGGCAATCGTAGAAGCGGCAAAAATCCTCCGCAAACACCTCAACCCGTTTGTACAATATTCGGAACTCGGTGCCCAAGTCCATGCTGCTGATCGCTCAGCTCGCAGTCCCGCGGATATCGAACTCGATGCAAAACTAAATATGCCGTTGGCATCTTTGCAGTTGTCAGTTCGTGCAAACAATTGCTTGGAAACAGAACACATCCATACCGTCCGCGAACTCGTTCAACAAACCGAAGACGGACTGCTCGAAGTACGCAACTTCGGCGAAACAACTCTTGTTGAAGTTCGTGAACAACTTAGTGAACTCGGGTTACATTTGGGTATGAGGGTTCCACCCCCAGCTCAGACATCCTTCTAAACAGTATTTATCAAAAAAGCATACATAGGCGTTAACGAATCATGCGACATCGACGACGAGGCAGGCAACTAGGTCGATCTTCATCACACCGTAAAGCAATGTTGAAAAACATGGCTAGCAGTCTATTCCTGACAGAACGTGATGAGCTAGCGACGGAAATTCACGGCAATACGCCCCGAGTGCGACGACGAATCACCACAACGATTCAGAAAGCTAAGGAAGTTCGTTCCATAGTTGAAAAGTGTATTACACTCGCGCGGAAAGTCCAGCCAGACTATGAGGCAGCAGATGCTTTGATGCCGGAATCTCTTCGCGAAGCTGACAAACTCAACAAGCAAGAAGAAACCTACAAAGTTTGGCGTAAAAGCGATGATTGGCAAGCTTGGGCTGCGGCCAGGGCTCCCATCGTTAACGCTCAACGCAAAGCACTGCGAATGTTGGGTAGTCGGGAAGCTGTTGATATTTTGTTCAACGATATCGCTCCAGCGTTACTCGAAGAAAACCCAGATCGTGTCAGTGGTTTCACGCGAATCTTGAAGATTGCGAAACCACGATTAGGCGATAATGGTACACAAGCTATTCTCGAAATTCTCGGGGAAAACAACAACCGAGACACGAGCGATTCTATAGCTCCCGCAGCTCCCGTCTTAGAAGACGCACCTGCCGAAGATGACGCACCTACCGAAGATGACGCACCTGCCGAAGAAGACGCACCTGCCGAAGAAGACGCACCTGCCGAAGAAGACGCACCTGCCGAAGAAGACGCACCTGCTGAAGAAGACGCACCTGCTGAAGAAGACGCACCTGCTGAAGAAGACGCACCTGCCGAAGAAGAAGACGAATAGGCAGTACCTTATGCCGCCCGTTCTTTGGCGGTCAGCGCCAATCCGTGATCATACATGGCCCTAGCGTACCCGCGCCGCTTTCGGTAGCAATTTAGGTTGTGGAATTTTCATACCCACAATGCGTCCATGACGTGCTTCTAGCTGCTTAAAGTTATCCTGCAAGAATTCAAACAGCTCCGCCGGTGGATTCTGCCCTAACCACTGTTGCGCAAATTTCAGCATCTGCTGATCATATTCTTTTTCAGACGCTGAATGGATATAACAGCGCCCCTCAAATCGCCGCAAGTCCCCAT
>JAYZBF010000002.1:0-5911 GCA_036338835.1 Planctomycetota bacterium | reverse complement strand
ATAACCCTACGTGTACAAATGGGGGGTACCGTCAACCCCATGTGCTCGAACCTACCGAAGACATGTAGCCCAGATCCGTACAAGCGAAGTTATAGAAAGCTGCTACTGCCAGTCCACAACAACAGGTTTTTCAAACAATGATGGGTTGTGCTAAACACCACAGGACACTCAACATCAATGCCGTGAACAGCTGCCAATGACGCTAATAAAAAAACTACTTTCCACTGCAAATGCCCCCTTTAGCGCGTTGCCTTACTGGGTTACACTGAAATACCAAATAATAAAAAGCTCCGTCTTGTGTAGTATAATCCAGCAAGATTGTGCTGAATCGGCGGGTGTAGCTCAGTTGGCAGAGCACAACGTTGCCAACGTTGTTGTCGTGGGTTCGAATCCCATCACCCGCTCTTTATTGTGTGCACAGTTGTACACGTGAACTATCGAAAATGAACTGCTTGTGAACAGTTCGTTAGACCATTAATTAAACCACCTTTTTATAGATCCAAACCTCTCGAGAACTTAATCAAACTACGATTCTATGCGTACAACGATCGGTTTACTCTGATTTTTCTCTACAAGCACTACGCCTTAAACATTGGATCAATCGGATCATTTGGACCAGGAATGCATTATGTCTGAACAAGACACCAACGAACCAAACGACATTAACGAAGAAGTTTTAGATACCGAGACAGATGCTGTCGAAAATGACGCCGCTGAATCTTTAGCGACAACCGCTGAGGTTGCTGAAGATCAAGTTGAAACTTCTACATCCGATACTGATGATAGCGAAGACGAAGACGAACGTCTTAACGTTGAAGTCCAAGTCAATACAACAGGCGCTTGCGAACGACACGTTGTTGTCACGGTGTCAAAAGAAGATATCGCCCGCTACAAAGATGACGCCTACAACGACTTGATGCCCAAAGCACAAATTCCGGGTTTCCGCATCGGGCGTGCACCGCGTAAACTTGTGGAAAGTCGTTTCAAGAGCGATGTAGCCGACCAAATTAAAGGCTCATTAATCATGGATGCGATGAGTCAAGTTACTGATGAACAAGATTTCTCAGCAATCAGCGAACCCGACTTTGACTTCGACGCAGTCCAAATGCCAGATGATAGCGAGTTGACCTTTGAATTCACCGTAGAAGTTCGACCTGAATTCGATATGCCACAATGGAAGGGACTGAAACTCGAAACTGTTGTACACGATTACACGGATGACGAAGTCAGTACACGGGCTCAAGAATTACTGCAACGCTACGGTAATGAAGAAGACGTTGATGGCGAAATCGCAACCGGCGACATTGTCAATGTGACCATCGAATTCAAAGACGGCGACGAACTTGTTACCACACTTGAAGATGCAAGAGTGCCCGTCCGCGGCAAAATCACCTTCTCCGACGGAGACCTTAACGACTTTGATAAACTGGTTGTCGGAGCTAATGTTGGTGACAAGAAAGAAACCACTGCTACCCTGAGTGCCGAACTGGACAACGACGAACTTGCCGGCAAAGAATATTCTGCAAACGTCAAAATCAACAACGCCAAACGCGTCACTGTCCCTGAACTCACACCTGAATTCCTTGAAGAAATTGGTGGGTTTAGCAGCGAAGCGGAACTACATGATGCAGTACGTGATGAACTTGAACGTCAATTAACCTATCATCAACAACAACGAGTGCGTCGACAGATTACCGAACAACTAACCGCTGAAGCGGCTTGGGAACTGCCACCACAATTGCTACGACGCCAAGCACAGCGAGAATTGCAACGCTCGATTCTCGAACTTCAAGCTGCTGGGTTTCCCGATGAAGAAATTCGGAGACAAATTAATCAGTTGCAGCAGAATATGCTCGGGACAACCGAACGAGCCCTTAAAGAGCACTTTATACTAGAACGTATTGCCGAAGATCATGACCTCGATGCATCGCCAGAAGATATAGAACGAGAAATTCTCATAATCTCGATGCAACAAGAAACATCGCCACGAAGAGTTCGAGCACAACTTGAAAAACGAGGTGATATGGACGCACTGAGAAATCAAATTGTCGAACGAAAAGCGATCGATCTGATCACTTCCGAAGCCGAAATGCAAGAAACTGAGCTTCCAGAAGATCCCGCTACCAACACGTCACCCGTTTCACATGCTATCAGTGGTATCAAACCTAGTTCTGCTGCAGCAACGGAATCGAAAGATGACGATGCAGCCAACGAAGCTGAAGAACTGGATACGCCAACCGACGAAACACAGCCCGAAGCAACCGCTGACGAAGCAACCGCTGACGAAGCAACCGCTGACGCCGACGAAGCTGAAGCTGAGGAAGAAAGCGTAGACGAAGCGGACGCGGACTCTGCCGCCAGCGACGATTCCGACGAGTAGTCCAAATCAATATTGATTTGGTTCAAAGTAATTCTGCATCACCAAACGTCATGTGTGGTACCGAAAGTTTGCGTATTGCAACCAATTCCACACACAGGTGGAATTCAATAGCTGTTAAGTACGCTTAAGCCCTATCCACAAATTCTTCAATCTGTGGCATAATTGACGCCAACATGATTCCTCGTTTGTTGGACTCTTGCCCAGGACAATTTTTGTGCGATATTTCTGCAAAAACAAAAAGCCTCCGTTGATTTCACGGAATTATCAATAGACCCCCACAGCCGAAAAACTGGTATCCATTTATGAATCTTGATCCGATGAGCCACCTTGCATCCAACTTCAACACAGATCCCCAAACCGCCGGGCAAAATCCCGCGGTGCTTGGGCAACATCAATACGATGAATCCAACGCCCAAGCTTACCAATCGGTGCAACGACAACGTCAACTGACGCTAGGCGATCTACTACTTGAAAACAGAATCGTCTTCCTACAAGGTGAAATTCATACCGGCAACGCTAATGAAGTTGTCATGAAGTTACTTTATCTACAAAGTGAAAACCGCCGCAAAGATATTCATTTCTACATCAATTCACCAGGTGGAAGCGTCGTAGCAACACTAGCTATTTATGACACTATGCAAATTCTTAGCTGTCCAGTGTCCACATATTGTGTCGGCCAAGCTGCCAGTGGCGGTGCAGTCCTATTAGCCGGTGGTACCTCTGGAAAGCGATTCGCTTTACCGCACTCGCGAGTCATGCTACACCAACCTTACGGTGGAGTTGGGGGGCAAATTAGTGATATTGAAATCCAAGCGAATGAGATCATGCGTAACCGTGAAGTCCTCAACGAAATCCTCGCACACCATTGTGGCAAAAAGGCTAAAGAACTGGCTGTAGACACAGATCGTGACTTTTTCTTAACTGCACAAGAAGCTGTCGATTATGGTCTCGTTGATAGTATCCTTACCAAGCCAGAAGACGCCGAAGAACCCATTGATAAATAACCGTTGCCCGTTGTTGATAATTAATAACCAAAATATTTTATCGGACATCCTTGTCGCCAATAGTAGAAAGCAATAATTATGCCTCCCATTCCGTATGTCGTTGAAACATCAGGTCGAGACGAACGAGTCTATGATATTTACAGCCGCCTATTGAAGGATCGTATTATATTTTTAGGGTCTGGAGTGAATGACGAAGTCGCCAATGCAATCGTTGCTCAAATGCTGTTTTTGCAATCAGATAATCCCAAAGCGGATATTCACTTCTACATTAACTCGCCCGGCGGCAGCGTCACCGCAGGAATGGCAATTTACGACACCATGCAATTTGTGACTTGTGATGTGGCAACGTATTGTATCGGACAAGCTGCTTCGATGGGCGCACTACTGTTAACCGCTGGTGCGAAAGGCAAACGCTCTGCACTGCCAAATTCACGAATCATGATCCACCAACCGCTCGCAGGAATGGAAGGTACGGCTGAAGAAATTTTGATTCATGCGAAAGAATTTCAGAAGACGAAAGACAAGTTGAACGAAATTCTGATCAAGCACACAGGCAAGACGCTAGCAACGATCGAAAAAGACACCGACCGTGATAACTTTATGTCGTCAACGGAAGCTAAAAAATACGGGCTTATCGATACAGTCGTTGAGAAAATGGCCGACACGAATAAATAACGCTAGTCCGTCGATACGTTAGCGGTTCGGTGACCAAGCCGACGCTATTGTAGATCGCGGTATTATCTTGAGAGTATAGGTAGCGAACAGATCGTCGCTGGTTGCCGGATTAGCCGGTTTAAACTGTACCTTGATCTCGATAAACTCCACCGTTGGGCTACCAGCCGGGAAATCCAATTGCAGAGGAATCGTACGGGAACTCGACCGTGAACGAATAATCTCCGCTAGCTGTTCAACATTAATCTCCCAGCGGCCCAACAATTGCGAGCCTGTACTTGGTGCCTCATATGCTGCTACCACAACACTTCCCCGCGGTGTAACCAATTCATCTTTTCGCGAACGCAATTGTAAATGCACTAACAACGTGTCATCGCCGCGGATGCCATCCAAGTTGCGGCCTACCGTCCGTAGCCGATTGATCTCAAGTGTGATTGCCTCGACACGATCTGCGGACTCCACGCGGTGACTAGCGGACCGCACCCTAGGTTGCAAATTGGAACGTGACGTGGGGTGGATCTTAGCAGACGAGTTATCCGCTGGGTTTAGATCAATTAAGGGAGGTCCAGTATCACTTGCATCCGTCGAATTCACTTTGGTCCGCAGATCCGAGTTTTCCGTTTCAAGTTCCTCAACTTGATCCGCTAGTTTGTTGTATTCGTACTGCAGGTCATAGATTTGATCCTCTAAGGCACGACGTTGTACACCAAACTGATCTACCTGTCGCTGAGTGCGCAGATTATTCCCACATCCGGAGAAAGCGGGGATTACCAAGCATAATAATGCACAAAACCAATGGCGAATCACGTTTAGAGCAACCGATCTATAACGAAGTTTTATAGTTACGTCATGTAAGCAACGCAAAGAATAGCGATTTCCATAACCCTGCCACAATATCAGTCCCACAATTTACCACTGGGGCCAACTTGTGAGAATTCATGATGCCGCCTACAGGCTACGTAGAAATTGCACCAAATCTGCAACTTGCTGTGGTGTCAACAACTCGGCATCCTGTGCCTGAGGACCCACCGGATGCTTGTGTTTCAAGAAAACATCAGACAACGTTTTAGCGGTGTTATTATGAAAGAAATGCGTACGCTGTCCCACGCCCAATAATGTTGGGGGATTGAATTCTTGATTACCTTCGGAGTCCGACAATCCAACATCGAACAAGCCCGTAACCGTAAACGCCGGAGGAGCATGGCATTGTCGACAATCTGCTTGATTGAACACTTTTTGACCGCGAGCAATCGCTTCCTTATCTACCTGATTACGCGCTTCATCAATACTTGGAGGCGTTGGTAATGTCTTCAAAAAAGCAGCTAATTCCTGCAGTTGATCATCCGACGGTGGCTCATCCATCTGCATCGTTAGTGTCAGAGAATTTTTGATTTGAGTTTGTAAATCTGCGGCTTTTCCGTTCCAAGCAAACGGAGCCGTATTTGCTTTACCCAGCAACGTCAAAACTCGCTTGGGAGCTCCGAACGAGCTGTCACTAAAATTGTCATTTAGCAATCCATTGGTATGTCCGTCCGTGTGGCAACTATGACAACTCATCCAGCCATCGTGAGACAACTTCGCATTAAAAAACAAACGTTCTCCTCGATCGACATCCGTCCACTTAGCCTGCGGACCTAGTGGAATTTGTGTGCTCTGCTGATCTTTTAAACTAACAACCGATATCGAGTCGCTGAGCATGTTTGCCACATAAATTTTATCCGAGGTAACAACAATATCCATCGGCCGCAATCCGACTTTGATCCGCTGCAAACTGAAATCATCTTCTTGACAATAAGAAATTTATACGACACCACCCAAAATAACAACGACCGTACCATCCTATGTAATTTACATC
>JAYZBF010000001.1:0-6119 GCA_036338835.1 Planctomycetota bacterium | reverse complement strand
AATCTCGTCGTATTGGCGACCGGACACAATGAATTTTTGGAAGATCGAAGTTTTACAGCAGCCAAAACCAACCAAGACTTAACTCCTGTTTCATCTTGGCGGTCGGTAAATTGGATTCGCTCACTGGCGGGAGATGACCTCGAATCATTCAAAACAAATTCTGAAAAACCATTGCCCGCTAACGTCACCGCTAGATTAGATGCTAAAAGTGGCTATGCTTCCTACCAATGGGCACCCACATGGAAACAAGACGTCATTGCCCAATACCGAGAATCCGTCACAGCAATTATCCGTCAATGTCAAACAAAAAACATTCCAATCCTGTTGGTCTGTCTAGGTTCCAATTTACGGGATTGTCCACCCATCAAATCCGAATTGCCGCTGACACTCAGTAATACAACTCGGCAAGAGTGGCTCAACTTATTCGACCAAGCAACACGACATCGCGACGACCCAGCGACCGCCCTGGACCTATTTCAACAATGTTCTACCATCACTGACGACCATGCGCTATTACACTACCACATAGCTCGCTGTTTTGAACAATTGGGGCAAATGCCGTCTGCTCGCGAACATTATTTACTTGCTAAGGACCATGACATTTGTCCCTTACGATTAACCGAACAGATGGACCACATTATCCGAGAATTAGCAGCTCATTTTGATGTGCCCTTGGTGGATGTGCGGGGAACCTTAGAGCAGGCTAGTGCCCAGCAAATTCCTGGTTATGAAATGTACATCGATCACGTACATCCTTCAATTGCTGGACACCAACTCATCGCTACTACGATTGTCAGGCAACTCATAAAATCCAAGTTGGTGACGCACCAACACAATTTTTTAACTCCGGATTACACGCGCATGTACCAAACGCATTTACAGGAACAACCGCCATCTTATTTTTCCAACGGTTTACGTCGAGTGCAATGGCTAGAGAATTGGGCCCGCAGGGACCGGCACCAACAAGAACTGGCGCCCTTTGATTTACGCGGTCGACTTGCCAAGGCCGATCGATTATTGGGCTTTGGCGAACTAGATCGTGTGACGATCGAACTAACCAAAGCACTCAACCAATATCCGACCGCCTACGCTGCCATTGTGGAAATGGCACTGCAGCGACGTCATCATGGCGACGATTATCATGCCAATTTTATATTGTCGTGGTTAGACACACGTGACCCCATCGAAAGGCCAGACCCCATTCAGCCGGTTGGGTTTCTCGGCGACTAAAAAGGCCGTCGGTCTTATTTCACCTGCCACGCTTCATCAAAGAAGTTTGCATCGACGGGAATACCTGGAAAACGATAAATCGAATCGTTCGCCTCAGGCGCCGTAACAACATCGACAATAGCCCAGTCAGGAAGCATTGGAACTTGGCGCGCGTTGTTCAAATATGCATATTCGCGATAAGTAAACCCGCTATTGATCACGATATATTTTTTCGGATTCAACGGGTTTGGGTAAATCAAAATCGGAACATGACTAGCGCTAGGAAACGATTTGCTTCCAATCTGTACTTTATCGCTCGTCCATTTTAGCGGTAAGTCCTCGCGGATTCGATTCAGCAGTTGATTTGACGAAAAATCGCCCCACAAAATAAGATGGTTATTCACGATATCCTGCGGGGTCACCTCCGTATCTTTTTTGACTCGAGCATGCCCCCGAAAATGTTGCCGCCAATGAGCAATTGCATGTTGTTGTTCTCGAGCGACCCAATCACCGATCGCTGGGGTCATTGCATCAGCAGTCGGCGTCACCATCAGAAAACTATCCATAAACGCATCATCAATCGGGCCTTGGAGTCCGTGCTTTTTGATTAAGCCAGACACATCTGGTTTACCAGCTACCCATGTTGATCCTGCCAGATGCACACTGGCTTTCCAAGAACGATCCGATTTTGGGCTGGAAAGTTTTACTTCTTCTCCATTAATCGTAAGCTGGACAGAACGCGTTATGTCAAACGGGCAACAACCCGGATCCATCGTGAAGCTCAAACCAGTCGTTCCTGTCGATGTAATTTCCAAGCTGCTTGGCCCTATAATTTTTGCATCAATTCGGGCCGCCTCCCAATGCTCAATCATGGCATCAATCGTGACCCAATATTGGCGATTATATTTCAGTGAATAGGTAACCTTGTGAACCGTCTTAGGAACAATCTCGTTCCCTGTTTTGGCAAGGCTTGCCATTCTTCGCTCGATTACCTTTTGCGAATCAGCGTGGATGCGGTGACCTGAATCCGGTCCAATAATGTGCACCATGGAGATTCCTTCTTTTGCTAACGCCGCTTCCATCACATCAGCTGCCTGCTTCTGTATATCTTTTTCCCCGCTGTAGGCGACCGTCGGGGCATGGAACAAATTGATGGCGCTATCATCCGCGTCGTACCACCGCCATAATTTTTCTTCCCACCAATACGGTGTGAGCTTTTCTTTTTGGAAAAATTTCAGAAATTCCGGAGTCTCTGAGAACCCAGCTCCGGGATTTGCGGCGAACCAGCGATCCGAATACAACACCGCAAATTGCCAACAAGCTGCCCCACCCATTGAAAAGCCCCGCACACTTATACGATCGTTATCAACTTGGTATTGGCTTTTAACGTGTTCCAATGCTTCAAGCACATCGACTTCACCCGCAAATTTAAAAGCGTTGCTAAAACGACCATAGGGGTGTAACACAATCGTGTTTGCTGGACTGTAATAGCCTATTGTTTTTGTACGTTGATCCATGAAGTTTGTTTCGCTAAGTGTCTCACCTCGACCGTGAAACCAAATGTCAAGCCGCGACGGACGCTGTAATTGGGCAGAATAATTTGCTGGAATTACGAGACCATAAGGCTGAGCCGATCCATCAAGACGAGATCGATAACCTCGCACGACTAAGCCTGTTTCGGTCAGCCAGGGAGCGTTACCGTTTAACAAATCCGTAGCACGCTGCTGTCCAACAGTCAACAATTTAAACGCCTTTTGAATATCGCCGTTATTAAAAAATTCACGATGATTTAAATTATCTTGTACACCGCGGTAATAAATTTCTACGTCGGGCATTAACTCCGAGGCTATGGATTGCGAACTGACTCGCAGCAATTGGAGTTGCCGCGATAGTTTCTCTAGCTCTGTCCGCATCCGTTTAGTGTCCTCTACAGATACTTCCACTCCCAGACGTGGAACTTGCCGCACCGTAGTGGGATCGTTATCGCCTTCACCATCGGCATACAAGGGAAGAGAAGAACCAACGAGTAGGGCGCAAATCAAAAGTGTTTGTTTCATATCGTGCAGCGTTACCTTGTCAAAAAACGGATGTGCCGGTGGAACAATGCATGACGTCAAAAAGCCACGTAAAACTTCACGGACGTTCGGATTCACTTAACCATTGTAGATAATCTTCTTGTAGTGCGGGGGACGTGGGCGAGTAGTGAAACTTGAAATCTTCGATCAAGTCGATATTCAATCCTGTCGCTCGCCACCAATTTGAATTCGTGAAATCGGAGTCCAACAAGATCGCGCCATCAAACCGAGCGCCGCTTAATTCACAATTAATAAAGATGGCGGCTTCAAGGTGCGAGTTCGTAAAATTAGCGTCTTGAAAATTTGAACCGGCAAAATCTGCCATCAAACAGTAGGATTCCGATAAGTCTGCCCCTTGGAAAATAGCTTCCATAGCGAATACTTGCTCGAGTGAAGATTTTCGCAGCCCTGCTGAGGTAAAATTTATGCCATCGAGTGTGGATCGCAAAAAGGAAGTCTCATCGAGCTTAGCATCGGTCAAATCAACATCCGTTAAGTCAGACGCCTCGAGAGTCGTCCCCCGCAAATCAGCAGCCTTGAGCACCGCGCCGCCAAGCTTTACTTGATTCATTTGCGCATTCTGTATGTTAACGTCAACGAGTCGTAGGTTGGACAAATCGATCCCCGACAAATTTGCCCCTTCCCATTGTTCATTTCCTGCAGCGAGCAATCGCAATAAGGCAGCAGTCCGTACTTGAGGCATTGCATCATCGTGGTGCACAGTCCAGAAATCATCAGCAAGCGATTGGGTATTATCTTGTCGAGTCACGATATACCAACTACTGCAAACAATCGTGATTATCAGCGCGGCAAATACGAATCGATTTGATTTCTCTGTGTTTGGCATTTTACTTTGTGTAACCATTTTCCGTAAACCAACTCCACGCATCTTCAACACTACTACGCAAAGGGCTAATCGTATAATCGAGTTCCGCTTCCGCTCGAGCGCTGCTGTAATAATGAAACAAACTGGACATTTTGATTGCTGCGGAGTTGATGTCAGATTCGCGACGAGTAATTTTAGCCAACAAATCACCGACCCCGCCAGCAATCGCTTGAATCAATGGACCCATTAGTTTCTTAGGCGGTTTTCCACCGCTAACTTCTGCGAACAAACACCAAGCATCAAAGTAGGAGATCCTATGTCCGCCGAGAATATAGTTTCGACCGACCTCGCCCTTTTCCATGGCTGCGAGAATACCTTGGGTCACATCAGTAATATGGCACAGCGTCATGCCTCCCGTTGGTGCTAGGGGCGTGTGCCGTGAAGCGACCTCTAACAACATGCGGCCGGAAGATGGTTTCCAATCCCAAGGACCAAGCATGAAGCCTGGGTTGACGATTGTTGCCTGTAGCCCATCGTCAATCAATTCGCGTACCGCAACTTCCGATTCTGTTTTGCTGATGACATAGGAACAGGGCGTTTTACCCGTCCGCGGTGATTCTTCGTCCGCTGGTCTATCTAAAGCGCCGATTCCAAGTGCATCTACGCTGGAAACATAAACCATTCGTGCATCATGGGCGAGTGCGGCGGTCCCGACGTTTCTTGTCCCCTCAACATTGATCTCCCGATGCTCGGCCAATTGCGACCACCCAATGTGCACCTTGGCAGCAACATGTATCACTCGATCAACGCCAACACAAGCGTCCAGTAATACCTCCGCATCTCGAAGGTCACCGGTAATTGGAGTCACCTCTAAACCGGCCAATGATTTGTCCTCTGGGCTACGAACTAACACTCGCACATCGCAACCTTGGGCTAGCAACGCACGGGTCACATTATTCCCAACAAAACCCGTCGCACCAGTCACCAACACTTTCATTTAATTCTCCCTGTTCGCCCACATCCTCCTGCCGCTGCCATCGTCGGCACGGTCGGGCCGGTCGTCGTCTCGTAGCTCAATAGTCATATCGCTCATTAAATTTATCGCCCGAATATTGCCCACATGAGACCAAGAGAGAAAACACCTTCTACGAAGTGTTTTACTTACTTTTCCCCCTATAACTACTACATAATACCTGCTTCGTTAGGCATAAACAACTAAAATTTGTTTGACAATATGATATCGGAATGATATCATAATGATAGTAGTCTGTTGAGCTTGTTTTCAGTAAAGGTAAAATCCATGTCACACGTGAACCCAACCACTAATATCATTGATGAAAAACGTTATAAACCAAAATCCGGCTGGTCCATACTACCAATCTCATTAGGGTTGTTTTTTGGTGGTATCGCTTTATTCGTGGTAACATTGGCGCATTTTTTAGCCCCCATTCCATTAATCAGCGCGATTGTGATGTTCATTTGTGGCCTAATCAGCCTTTTTGGATTTATGGCCATTGCTCCCAATGATTCACGAGTATTGCTACTGTTTGGTGACTATCGAGGCACAGCCCGCGAGTCCGGGTTCTTTTGGGTTAATCCGTTTTTCTCAAAGAAAAAACTCTCTCTCAGAATTCGTAACTTTGAAACTGGATCGCTCGTTCAGCCCGAAGAAAAGAATCCCAGCACGGGACAAGTCATCCGCAAAAAATCACGCTCTTCAGGTAAGCCATCTAAAGTTAATGATCGTGATGGTAACCCAATTGAAATCTCAGCAGTCGTCGTTTGGAAAGTCGTCAATACGGCGGAAGCTCTGTTTGAGGTCAACGACTATGAAGATTACATTTCGGTCCAGAGTGAATCGGCACTGCGCAACCTCGCGAGTCGGCACCCCTATGATAGTGAAGATCATGAGTTGTCGCTTCGTGGAAGTATTACGGAAGTATGTGTTCAGTTGCAGGAAGATATTCAAGAACGCCTCGACCAAGCCGGCATCGAAATACTAGAAGCTC